>SFCN01000002.1 GCA_004558595.1 Phascolarctobacterium sp.
AATGCCAGAAGTATTAACTCCAAAAACAGCATAACCCTGACCCTTAACCATTTGGGCATAGCCATCCTTACGATTCATCTCCACTGTATTTTCTGCTTCAAGAATCGTGTCGTCACCACTATTGATGATAGCACCGGAAACATTCACATTGGTATTAGCCGTAATTGTAGAATCAACTCTAGCATCGCCACCACCAGCAATGGTTACGCTCAAGGCATCAGCAGAGAAATTCTCTTTATCGCTGCGCAGAGCCCGTGCTTTAAAGACACCGGCAGCTTCAAAATTACCAGTCAGATTAACTGTAGTAGTAGTATTAACAGTATTTTCCACTCGTGCTGCATAGGGAGAAATATCCATTAGGCCTGCATTGGAGCCATCGGCCTTAGCGATAATATCATCGCTATTGGATGCAAAAATATCAAAGCTGTTGGCGCTAATACCACTGTCTCCTGCGTTTACTGTTGTAATAGCCTTACCCTCAGCATGACTTTGAGCAAAGTTACTGCCACTAGCTGCGCCCATACCAACGTCTACAGAATGAATATAAGCATTAGAGGAAGTAGCATTGGTTGCACCAATCTTAAGATCGGCAGGTGTAATTTTATTTTCGCCTATCTGGTCAATAATTCTAATGGCATCCACAGCAGTAGTAGCCTGCATGTTATTATAAGTGCGTGCCTTATCAACATTGATAGTTACTGCGCTAACACCCACCGCACGGTTGATAGCTTCCGTTGTATATTTTGAATTGGTATCACTGGTTTTGGTGCCACCGGTTAAGGATTCTAAATCTACCTCTTGTGCTTTAAAAGCATTCTTACTACTTACATCAAGGGTAGCCTTGCCTGTTGCTTTGGAAGTGACAATGCTACCACCTGCAGCCACAAGTCCCGCACCAACGTTAGCCGGGATTTCATTCTTAATCACGGCAGCATTTTCAGCCAAAGCCTTGACACCTGTATAAACAACTTTATCATCTACAAGCTTTGTGGAGCGGAAAACATTTTCTTCATGAACGTTTTCGTCCTTGCCTAATTCAACCTTGACTTCGGTACTATCTTCACCCTCTAAAACTAAGCGACCAGCTACCGCTAGACCAATATTGACTCCCAAAGCGCTATTATTAATTTGGGTTTGATTAATGGCATGAATATAGAGGGGATTAGTAGCAGTGCTAGCAGCATTCACCACATTCAGAGTGGAGCCATCAATAGATATCTTATTGGTGCCATGATGTTTAGTATACGCTGTTGTATCCGTATAAGATACACCACTAAAGCCCCCCTGACCGGTATAGCTCTTAATTTCACCATCGGTGATGGACTCAACGGTTATGGTCTTGCCCTGTAATGCCGCATTGTCGATGTCAATAGTTAGCTTATCTTCCACATCAGTTCTGTTGGCGGGAACACCAACATTAACAATAGCAATGGAAGCTTGTTTAATATCGATATCAGTATTGGTGGTAGCCTTAGCCTGAACCTTTAAGTCCTCGCTAGCCTTTAAAGCACTATTAGCAATAGTGTTTCTGATACCACCTTGATCAACTCTGCCGGTATTAATAGTGCTGCTACTATACTCGATACTGTTATCGCCTGTTTTGGTCCTAACCACATCGACCTGGCTATTCATGCGCGCCAAGGCATTATTGACCATGGTCGCAAAATCGCTATTATCATAGCTCTTAGAGCCATCATCATAGCTATAGCTGCTCTTCATATCAGTGCCGATATTGGTGTACATCACATTGACGCCAACATTTAGGGCACCAACACCCACGCCAACCATATCCGTATCAATAGTGCGATCTTCAAAGGCATTGACATTAATATTTTTAGCAAAAGCACTGCTATTCAATACTTCCACAGCTGTGCCTGTATTGATATTCATAGCACCTTTGCCTACAGCTACACCTAACAAGGAGCCTGCGCCTACGGCAATATTTTGATATCTATTGTATGTATTGTTATTAGCTTCAACAGTAAATTCGCCAAACTCTTTTTCTTCAGTACCGATAACAGCATGGTCAACCTTAGCTCCCACTTGAGCTTCAGTATTAATATTGCCTACAGCAATACCTGCAGCACCACCAATGGAAACAGCTAAGGCATCACCGGATAATTCTGTGCCCAGCTGAGTATGGTTTTCGGCCAAGACTCTTACTTCTCCGCTCTGATTATTAGCAGCTGCAAGCTCTACCTTAGAAAGCTCTGCATTAGTATGGCTGGTGTCCTCCACATCGGTCACGCCCACGCTTACGGAGCCGCTAAAAATGCCTCCGGATAAAGCTATGGCATTATTATAAGTCTCAACATTGGCCAAACGATCAGCATACACAATGAGGTCATTAACCGTACCCTTAACTTGGGAAACAAGAGCCGTGGTATTACTTGTAAAACGGTCCACAGAAACGGAGCCCGTAACACCGGCACCTGCAAGTGCGCTAGCACCGGCAGCGACACCGGATTCACTTAGATATACGCTTGTATAACCCAAAGCATCCACATGCACATCCTGTGCATTGAGCACAGTGCTACCGTCATCCTTGCCCACAATACGCGCAGTGGTATCTCTGTCCACCGTATTGCGGTCCCCGGCGCCGGCTGCGCCGACGCCTGCTCCCTCGCCCGCACCTACGCCCACGCTTAAGGTGCCAATATGGGAGCTAATATCAGCCCTGTCATAAGCATCCACTGTTACATCCGCAGTGCTCAAGTCGGCAATATTTTTATTAACATCAGTATTATTGACTGCGGCAGTAGTATCGCCACCGATTTTGTTGATAACAACGGTGGCATCCACAGCAACGCCTGCGGAACCACCAACAGCTACACCGCCAGTAATAGAAATATCCCGCAGCAAATGCTCTGCCTCAGCATTGACAACAAAGCCCTTTTTGGCATTTGTCAGCTCAGCAGCATTTTCTTTTAATTCATATTTATCAGCATCATCTGTAACGGTACCAAAAGAGTGCTCGTTAAGCTGTATGCCAGAGCCCCCACCCAAGGCAACAATGGAGCTATCCTTGACGATGGACTCAGTATCGCCTTCGATAGTATTGGTTACTACAGTAGCGCCCAAAGCCACGCCTGCCTGAGAGGATACGCCTATGCTAATAGCGCCGCCATAATTACGCAGCCTTTCATAGCTATCGCTCAGCGCTGCCACCGTACCTGTAGCATAAAGATTATCATTGGCCAAGGTCACTGTGGTATCATTATCAATTCTATTGGTAGCCACATTGCCTGCCAAGCCAATGCTGGCGGAACCTCCGCCCACAGCAGCACTTAAGCCAATAGCTACATCCAAAATTTCGTTGGTAGAATTAGCCTTGGCAATTACATCTTGAGCCTTAATGATGCTATTTTTAATTTCTGTAGTTGTGTCCGCATCACTGCGCACCTTAGACACAGCCGCATTTCCGGATATTTTAATGCCATCGCCTACACTTACAGACAGAGCATCAGCACTGCTGGTAATATCGCTGGTGCTGTTCGCCTCCACCTCAACCTGGGAAGCTTTACTACCGGAGTTCTCATCAATTTTCACCTTCTCCATACCGGCGATAGTATTCATGTAATCCGTAGTCACAGCCACGCTGCCCTCGGCGGATACACCAAATTTTTCGCCACCAGCGCGCACTGCACCGCCCAAGGCCAGTCCTAAAAAGTCAGCATCATTGGTAGCTTTCACTTGTATAGCTGCATTATTGGCCGTAGTAATAGCCGCATTATTCAGCTGCGCCTTCACAGTTTGCTTTTGCTTATCTGCAGCACCATTGCCAATATTATTATAAACAACTGCGCCACCAATAGAAGCCATGGCATTATTGCCCGCAGCAACAGCCACAGAGCCAGCGATTCCCTTTTCCACAGAGGTATCCTTGGCTGTTACTGAAATACTC
Organism: Phascolarctobacterium sp.; assembly: GCA_004558595.1. Taxonomy (GTDB): domain Bacteria; phylum Bacillota; class Negativicutes; order Acidaminococcales; family Acidaminococcaceae; genus Phascolarctobacterium_A. Next base: position 3,905 of record SFCN01000002.1, read on the forward strand.
TTGGCATTATTAATGGCATTGGTTCGCGTAGAAGCTACAACGCCCTGTTCATCCTTAGTCTCGTATTTATCTACAATGGCTTCTGTGTTATTCTTACCACTGTTTTCCGCATAAGCGCCCTCAGCTGCTCCATTACCCAAGGAAACACTCGCGCCTACGGCAACAGCCCAGGTCTTCGCCTTATTTTCAGCTGCAAGAGCAAGATTGGTCTCAGCTCCGTTAATTACATTCAGAGTTATGCCCTGTGCATAAGCGCCAGTGGTATTGTTCATATTATTTTCAGCCCAGGTTAGACCAGCAGCAACTCCCTTTTGACTTGTCTCCACGCTCACCTGACCGGCCACGCTCACTAGGCTAGATTCCGTGGTGCTATTAAGTGCCAGATAATCCGTAGAAATGGTACTATTTTCTACACTAGCCTTCGTAGTATTGTTGACACCCTGATAAGCACCAGAGCCAGCGACAGCTATGCTCACACCTTGGCTCTTAGCATTTGCCGCCGCACCTGCAGCCACGCTCACCATGCGAGTATCGCTGGCTGCTTCCACTCGCAAAGCAGCCTCCTTCAGCTCGCCGCTAGTTTCGTAGGAGCTGGCAGCAGTGCCTATAGAAGCATTTTTTATGTTGGCAGTAAAATTGTTGGTAATGGTATTAACATTGGCCGCAGCGGCAGCGGCGCCACTAACACTGCCTCCTTCACCTGTAACCAAACCAAGTCCCAAGGCCACGCCCACAATGGTGTTGCCCTGATTGGAGAGAGTAATTTTAGAGCTATTATAGGTAGCCTTATCTGCATTATCGTTAATAATTACACTCAAATCAGCACCCTTGGTGTTAGTGGGGTCGGCAGTATTTGTTCCATTAGCTTGGTTCAAAGCATCATTGCCGGTGAAGTCATAGAAATTATTAGTTGTAGTCTTCAACTCATTGGGATTAACTGCGTTGCCATCCCTATCCTTATAGGTAATGTCATAGATGTCTACAATCTTGCCACTGGGATCAGTATAAACCACATTGGCAACATCAACTTCCTCATGGGTTGTAGGATTAAAGTATCTAACGTCCTCTACATCCACGATTTCACCGTTTATGTCATGATAGAGGCCGTCTTTTTCATCCAAGGTTATAGGCTGATTATTTATATCGTAATAATTGCCATCTGCGTCTTTCGTAATATTCGCCTGTAATTGAACATTACCCTGGTAATAGCCATCATCCTTTATCTCTACGGACGGGGTGAGTATCTGGCCATTCTTACAGAAATTACCATCTTGATCAACGGTAATATCTTTAGCAAGTATCTGCTGTTGATTGCCTTCGCCCGTGACAAAATTTCCCTGAGCATCAACAGAAACAGCAAAGCTACTGGTTTGGTTCAGCTCGGTTAAATATTTATTGTCAGCAGTACTAGCTGTGAGCTTGCCATCCTTGGCTTCGTTGGAGACCTTATTGGCATAAATTGCGCCGCCGTCAATGGTAGCATCCACCGTGTTATCCACGTTATTTTTAGCCACGGCTACATTCAGTGCTGCATAAGACTTATCTCCCGTCGCTACGCCAACAGAAATAGCAGTACCCACCTGAGTCAGCTTGCTTGCAGCAATATTATGCACCTCAGCAGCCTTTATTGCAGCCACGCCGATGGTGTTGTTATTCATTAACGCTTTAATGTCATTTTTTACATCGTTAACAGTCACAGCTGCGCCCGCACTAGCAGTGGACTTGGTCACCTGCGTGGTTACACCGCCTGCAACCTGCACATCCTGGTCATAGGCCACATTATTAACCACAGTGTTCCTACCAACTATAGCATCATTTAGCATATCAGCATGCACAGTGCTATCAATATAGTTCGCAGAGCCACTGGCTGCTAAATTGATAGCTATGCCACTGCTACGCTTACCGGTTTCTAGGCCCAAGGACAAGCCCGTTGCCACCTGAGCACCGCTATTATGGGCGTAGTTCAGCACATCCACTCCCACGTCAGTAGTGAACCTAGTGATTGCAGTATTTTGTAGTGTTGCAGTAGTGGTCTTTTTTAAATCGTTGACGCCCACTGCACCGGCCAAGGTACCTTGGAATTTGCTATTATCACCATTACCCAGCTTGTTCAAGGCCATGGCACCGCTGTAAGCTCCAATATAAGAGGCATCCTCGGCTTCAACCTTGACAGAAGCAGATATATCCTTTTTGAGAGTTTCGTCCGTAACGTCAGCTGCAACGTCAGCTTTGGTCAGATCAATATTTACGTTATCCAAAGTAGCCTTGGTTTCGTCAACCACATAGTTCCAGGAAACGCTGCCCACAGCATTGAGGCTGATGCTTGCAGGCTGACCACCGGCGTTGCCACCGTTGATATTGGCATTTTGAACACCGCCTGCAATGGCACCAGCACCACCACCGGCAGCCGCGTTAGCTCCGCCTGCCTGCTGGTTAGCATTTTCACTACTGTTTTTTACACCGGCCACAGTGAAGGTGTTGATTGTTCCATCGGTAAGGGCGTTTACATTCACGCCATTGGCACTAATATTTCCCTTGTGGTTAGCAGTAGCACTAGTTTCCGCAGAAGTGCCATCATTATTCAGCTCCTGATTAGTCAGCTCGGCAATGCTGTGAATGTCATAGGAAATAACGCCCACGCTGGCACCCACGGAGCTGGTCTCGGAGCTGTTCCAATCGCCCACCAAATTTATAATATTGGTATCATTAGTCGAAGAAATATTCACAGCACCGGTGGAGGTTACCTCATCCTTATATTCAGTGCTACCATCATCCTTCTTTTCGGTTACCCGCTCCACCTTTTTGCGCGCAGTAAAGTTAACATCGTCATCCACAAGGGTTTCGGCGTGAGATTCACCACCCATGTAGGACACCATGCCCGTCAGGCCCAGCTTGCTAGTTTGGGAGCCAGCAATGCCGATACCGATATTCAAAACATCATTTTTCGTAGCAATATCTATAGAACCAGCGTCAATATTTACGCCGTTCATAACCTGCACCCTGCTATTATTGTAGGCATTTTGCACGCCCACAGTGCCGCCAAGGCCATTTTTAGCATTAGCTAAAGGAGTTGGGTCAATAATAAAATAGGGGAAGGCACTCAATTTGCCCACTGCCATAACATTGGTTTCCACCACGTTGGCCGCAATATTGGCTGCATTTTGCTTACCAGCGGTTATGAGAGTATTCGCACCTATATTGACATTTGCCGTGTTGTGCAGATTCTGCACGCCCACAGTGCCTGTTACCACCGCCGTTACGTCCTTTTGCTTATCCGCATCATTATTCTTCGCACCGGCGGATACATACATGTTGACGTAATTAGAGGGCTCCAGAAAAGCCAAAAGTGCCTCGCGTAGCTCGTTGGTGCCAGTTAAGGAGCCCAGCAAATCGATGGCCGCCGAGGCCTTCTTACCAAATTTTTTGCTATCTTTATAAGAGACTGTTTTTTCCTTCTCGCGCAGCCACAAAATATCCACAACAATACTTTGCAACTTGTCTAATTTGTCCTTAACCCCTGGCTTGCTCCAGTCAGTATAATGCTTTAAGAAGCTTTTCCAAGCCTCAACCAAATCATCGCACATGGAGTTCACACGATTATAGCGTTGTTCCACATTTGATGTGATATTTACATCACCTACAGCCTTTAGCTCGGTGTTATTACGGTCCTGACTAGTAGCATCCTTTTGATTGATGTTTACCTCAGCTGTGTTCTCCATGTATTCCACGCCCACAGCAGCCGCCGCAGTCACATAAGTCGTATCACTACTGTTCATCAATAAATTGGTGGTCGAAAAATAGGTATCACCAATTTCCACTGCAGCATTCAGGTTAAGGTCCCCACCCGTAGCTTCTGCAGAAGCCACTGGATACACATTGAGCTTAGCCTCATTAGTTACCTCGACCACAGCTACGGATGCACCTAAATCAAAATATTGATTCCAATCGGTAACATTCGCGCCGCCTCCGGCAGCACCACCGCCGCCACCGCCACCGGCAGCACCCGGATTATCCGGCATTTGGTTACCCAAGCCCAGCTTTTCCAGCCAAGGCTTTAAAGCATTCGCCTTTTCTGCCACATCCTCATTATTGATAACCCAAGATAGGCCCGTAAATTCACCCACATATTCATCGCAGGTGGAGATACTCAAACTATCCAGGGCATGCCTGGCTTCCATATTCACAGAGTCACCCTTCACAGCCACATAATCGTTAACGGTAGCAGTACCCTTGCTAGTCACCAAGTTAACGGCTGTGCTTACAGCTGTATCATCAGTTTCCGAACCGGCTGTGATATCGGAGCCCACGGACACATCGCTGTCCATCTCATTGGTGCTGTTGGCCTTAACGTCCAGGTTACCACCTGCATTGAGCAAAGGATTCGTCTTGCTTCCCTTATCTGCCAAAGCAGCGGAGCCTAAATTAACAGTGGCCTTCGTATCCTGGTAGCTCAGCCCCACGCCCACCATAAACATGGACGCATATTTATCACCATGTACGCCTTGGTCATAATATTTGGGAGTAAGCACACTCATGCTGCCGCTATTGGTATTCTCGGCTTCAGCAGCAATGTTCATATTTTTTTCGGACTGTAGCTTGCCATCCACATTCACAGTAGCCTTACTACTGCTATTCTGATAAATAAAGCCGCCAGTAAAGTATTTAGAAAAGTCGGCGCTGCCCTCCTGAATGCGAGGCTGCAGGCCCACCTTCATCTTATTCTTAGTCTTACTATTAGCAGTAATATTCATATTACCGCCCACAGTATGAGCTACATTATCCTTGGTATAGGTTGGCGCTACAGCGCCATTTTTGAGTACATTAGCTATAATTTGTGCATTAGCACCAATATTAGTTGTAGCCTTCGCATCCGTAATCGCAAAGGGCATGTAGAGCTGGTGAATGATATTATTTGTAAGCATCCCACCTTGGCCCCAATGAGGATTGGACTCCACAAGGCCCAAAAGATAACTGCTAAATTTACTCTTCAGCCCAATAACCCCTGTCTCCTGCAAGCCATCATTAAGCATATCTAAAACATTGGCATAATTGCCGCCACTATACTCAGAGCTAGCCGTAGCAGCAATTTTCACATCCGCACCGGTCACAGAGCCATTGACAGTGGTATCAGCCTTAGTAAAAGCCACCATATCCCAAAACTCAGTGATTTTGGTTCTTTGTAAGCGCTTGGCCTCCGCAGAAATTTCTACATTACCACGGGCATCAAGGGTAGCACCCTCGCCCACCTCAACCTTGGCTTCCACAGTATTAGTGATGGAGCTAATCCCTAAAAACTCAGTTTTTGCGTTTTTGCTATCGGAATAAGCCGCCAGTTTAATACTGCCATCGCCCTTAACAGCAGCATCGCCCTGAGTGCCGGTCGGATTGGAGGGGTCAGCAATAATAATATTTCCCTTGCTATCCAAGGACGCAGTAAGTCGCTCGTTTTTTACACTCACGTCAGTAACTAAGCCCTCTGTATTAACAGTCGTGTCAAACATTACACCTGTTTTCAAGACAGGTGTAATATCAGAACCGTTAGCCTTGGTCACATTAATATAGGCAGCACGCAAATCTATACCCGTGGCAGTATTAATCCTGCCGTGGATATCGATGGATGCAGTAGAGTCTAAGGACCAGCTATTGTCTGTAATGGCCTGAGCAGCAGTCTCAGCGCTAGCAAAGGTATTGCCCGAGGTAATAACAGTCAAGGCCCCTGCGTTAATCACACCGGAGGAGCCCACAACCATGCCCTTATCGCTCAAGAAATACATCTTGCCGCCGATTTTATTATTGCGCAAAGCATTGACCGTACCATAAATGCTGATACGGTCATTAACAGTATTCACCAAAGTATTTAATACTTCCGTGCTGCCTTCCTTTTGGAAGTACATATTGGCAATTTGGTTATTGCCCACAGAAAAATGTTCAAAGGCATTAAGGCCCACCCCATTACTTGCCTTTTCTGCATAAATATGGGCCGTGCCACTGGCAATTAAATTTTCCGTCTGACCAGTGCGCACAATAGTGCCTGCCGCAAGGGTGGTGGAGTCCCCTGCCAAAGCCTGCCGTCCCAGCCACGGAGTCAGGGCAAAGCCCACGCCCACAGCCAGCACTGAGCGCAGCACCTTCATGCGCAGGGTAGCGCTTTCTTCTCTTTTATAATCCAAGCGATCCAAACGTTTTTGACTATATCTTAAGCTTTTTCTCTTGCTACTCATGATGACTTCCCTCCCCGTTTAAGAAAACCTTTGCGTATCCCAGAGCTTCGTTAATGCAGCTTTGCCGCTTAACCGGCCGCATCTGCAGGTAAACCTTAGCGGGCAATGCCTCGCCAGCTTGCCACCGCAGCTTAAAATGGGATATACGGGAATATATATATGTATCAGCGCTTATCGGCACCGCTATAATCGTATTCACTAAGCCTTCCATACGCTGGTCCGCAATACGAGCCTCCTCTAGGATCTCGCGCAGCCTTGCGAAAGCAGGCATCGCTACCAGCTGTTGTTGAGTGGCCGGGAAAATCGCTTCTTGGGGTATTAGCTCCACGCCAATGGTCTCGCCCAAGCTGCCATCCGCTAGCACATCCACATCCAGCATAAATTTAAAAATGCCTAAAGCATCTATATTTTCCAAAAGCTCCCGTCCTTCCTTGGGGATGGGCGGAGCGTCGATACATTCTAAAACCTTTGCTAAATCCTGTAGCCCACGCTTTAAAATCAAAACCAAGCGCAGAGGTCGGATGTCCCTAGACTCCATAAAGCCAAAATGCCAGGGCTCGCACCACTCCTTGATTTTTTCTAGGAGCACATGCACAGGCTGCAGCTGCCCCAGTCTGCCCCGATAGGCCAGCACCGAGGGTAATAGCTCCTGCACAAAATCACCGGACAAATTGATGAAGGAGGCCACCTTAGGCTCTCCCTCCGAAGCAATATCCGCCTCTAAATATAAATTACAATGGCGCAGCAGCTCAGGCTTGAGCTGGGCCAATTCTTGAGCGTAAAAATGGAAGAAATCGCCCTCCTGCTCCACCTCCAGCCCTTGCAGGGGATTACGCTTCGCAAAGGCTTCGGCGAAATACTGAGCCGACAAATCCACCTGAGTCTGACCCATGAGGGGAGCCTCCAAGTAAAAATCCAATCTTTCCTTGCTTAAAGCATAAAGAGGTGCCTGATTCATGAGCTTCGCCTCCGTAGACCCAGCAAGTCCCCACAGCTCTTGACCGCCGTGGGCGCACACTAACTGCCGTCGCCAGTAGGCGAAGGCTTCTAGCTGCTGTCTCATACCGATACTCATAAATAGCACCTCCTTACACAAAAATTTTTCAGTTGTTGGCTAGGTCAGCCAGCCTAAGCGCACTGAGCCCAGCTACACTTCTAAGCCTGAGCCTTAAGCCCAGATAAGCTTCATAATGTTTTTATACTCAGCCAGCAAATGCTTCACAATAATGTCCAACACGGTGTAAACCATGTCCCCGTCCAACTCTTCCGGACGCTCTAACAGATAAGAGTCCAGAATCAAAGCGCCGTCTTCAGCAAAATAATATTTAAAAATCTTGTATTGCGCATTGATCTTATTAATAGCCTTAATCAGTACTTCCTCGTTGCCTTCTTTTAAAGCAGAATTAGCTACGCGCACGCGAATCATGGTATAAATACTGCTGTCGGTGATTACGAGAGTGGGCAGCTGTTGGCCTTCCACTTCGATGCTGGAGCGGAAGACAACCGTATTCAGCGCATCATCGGGAACCTCCTGCACTTGAAAGCAGTTAATATTTTTCTCTTGTAAATACTCTTGGAAAATTTGTGCCTTTTTGTTCATCATGCTGATTCATCCTTTCTCAATTTAAATTTATTAGAATTGACCGCTAACGATAAAATGCAGTCTAGTTCTGCTTGCAGTCTCTGAAACAAACTCACGCTGCAGAGGAATGCCTAGGGTCAGGGACGCAGAAATATATTGGTTAATCGTGCTACGCAGACCCAAGCCCACACTGGACAAAATATGGTGCTGGTCATCACTCTGACCATTGCCATAAACATGACCATAATCAAAGAAGGTGAAGACGCTGGTGTTCTTATTAATCACCGGCACTGCATATTCAGCGCTAAAGGTAAAGCCACTGTCACCGCCTAAGAAGTTTTCCTTGTAGCCGCGTACGCTGTACATACCGCCCATATAGAACTGCCGGGAGCTAACCATGCCGTCGCTGCCGCTCCATTGAGCATCGGCCCGCAGGTTCCACATTTGCCCTGCCTGATAGAGCTTTTGGTACATGCCGTTAAATTTATAGAAGCCAAAATGCTTATTACTGGGCTCAGAACCAGTGCCCATATCGGCCTCCTGCTTGCTATAGCCTCTTACATAGCTATGCTTTTGGTAGAACACGTGACTAGCACCATAATTGGTCAAGGAATAGCCCAAGGTCACATCCTGCACCTTATCATCCACCATGTTAATACGCGGTGTTAACCAGTCGGTTTTGGAGCTTTGGCGATTATAGTCCAGACTAACTTCGCTACGAGTAGTCTCATTCACCAAAACAGGCTGTACAAAACCGATGGCATAGGAATTAGCATGGCCCTTGATCATATCCTCATAGCCACCCTTTACCACCTTTACGGCGTTAGTGCTATAGAGCAAGTTCATCTTGGTGCCGCTGCGGCCCAAGCTGCGACTGTACATAGCGTTGGCCCCTCGTGCCCCGGCTATACACAGTGCCAAGGCTGAAGGCATCGCAGTTGCCGGAAAGGCTCTTGGTATTGAAGAAAAGGCCCGTGCGATACTCACCACTGGTGTAGCTGCCTGCGTTGTCTTCAAAAAGAGTCCATGTATCCCGCTTAGGCTCATAGGCAGTGATTTCGTAATCGGTGGTGCCGGGCTCCGTGCCCGCCTTCATCATAATGCGCAGTTGGGTAGAATTGGTGGCGTTAAAGAGCAGCAAATCCTTATTCAGCTCCTTCACATTGGCAATCTCCCCCCGGGCCAAATGCAAACGATTGGTAATATATTTTGCTTTGGTATATTTATTGCCGCTGACCGTAGCAGTGCCCGTTCTGCCCTCCACCAAAAGCAGTTTCACAGTGCCCTCGGTAATAGTTTGCGGCGGCAAAAAAGCACGACAGGTTACATAGCCCTTCTCGTTATACAAAGCATTGATTTTCTCTACGATGTCATAAATATCGCTGAGCTTCACCTGCTGTCCCTCATAGGGTTTGATAATAGCGTCCAGCTCAGCATCGGTCAAAACAGCGGAAGGGTCGGTAACGATTTTTTTCAGCTCAAAGGTAATGGCCTCGCCTTGGGCAGTTTGGGTGGATTTTTCCGTTTCCACCTTATTCTTCGCAGCCTCCCGGTCCTCAGCGATTTGGCGTTTTACGCGCTCTCTTTCCAAATAATTGCGCATACGATTCATCTGAATGCCCGCATCACCCTTGACCGGATCAGGAACATTAGCCTCAGGCGTTGCAGCAAAAACAGTGCTGCTTGCAGCAAGGCAAGCCAGGGTAACTAAAGCAGCAATGTGATTTTTATGCATTTTCATAAAGCACCTCTCAAAATATACTTTTGAAGAACAGGACATCTTTTTAACATTCTACAGTACTCCATGTTTTATTATATATCCGTATTCTTCAATATGCAAATACTTTTTTTAAAATTTTAACATTTAAGATAGCTTCTATTAGTCAATCTTGTTGTAGTATTATCGGTATAAGACATACTCTTTTATTTTAGCAAGAATCCATTCATGAAAGCGTCACGCAAAAAAGCTGTCGCTACCCCGCCAACCACCAAAAAGCAGCTTGCAGGGCTACGACAGCCTTGTACACATATATATTTATGCAAATCTTTATCGGTTTGGAAACGATTTATCCTCCATAACCTCAAATACGCAATGCGGCGCTGATTAAAGCAGCCTCTTCCAGAAGGGATAGGTGCTCAAAACAACCGTAATAAGCAGCACTAGCGCATCCCCGAAGCCCAGGGACTCGGAGGCCATATTCTTATAGGTATTGCTACCAAAGCCCTTTAACTCCATGGACAGAGCCAGTGTTTCGGACTTAGCCACCGCACGCATAACCAGCGGGCGAATAACAACTAAATAGGCCAAGAAACGCTTAATAATATTACCGCGATTGGAATAGCCACGGCAGCTTTGAGCATCCAGCGTAATTTCGCTGTCCGTCAAAAAGTTAGGCACAAAGCGCAGCGCCGTGGTCAGCATGAAGGCGTACTCGCAGGGCATGCGAAAACGCTCCACCAACGCTTTGGCGATATCCTGAATGCGGGTTGCAGCCAGCAGACACAGGAACGCCATGGTCATGACCAGCATGCGCAAACCGCCTGTCAGTGACACGGACAGGGGCGAGCCAAAGAGCAGCTGCAGCAAAACCATCATGCCGGTGAACACAGCCAAACCACCGATAGCAGCCATGGTCATGCGGTCGTGCTTGATGTATAGCAAAAGGGCCAGCTCCAGCACTAGGATGGTGGCAACAGCCTCCACGGGCAGGATAAATACCCAAGCGGTGATGGCCAAGGTAACGATAATTTTCGTAAAGGCGGTCAATTTCATCTTATTCGACCTCCTTCTTGACAGCGTTGACAAATTCTGTGGCGGTGGCGGCTTCCACGCCCAAAGCCGAGGCCAAGGTGGCCACGGTGGGGCGACGCAGCCCCCAGCGCTCCACGGGTTGGCTGCCATTAAAGAGCACCTTGGGAGAGCCGTCGAAGACCTTGCGGCCATTGTACAGCACAATGGCCCGCTTGGCATAACGGCGCACAATATCCATATCGTGGGAAATAAGCACCACCGTAATACCACGCTTTTCATTGATGGCTCTCAAATATTCCATCATGCCCTCTTTTTCCAGAGCATCCTGACCATTGGTAATTTCGTCCAAAATCAAGGTACGGGGATTCAGAGCCAGAGCAGCAGCTACCCCTAAACGACGCTTTTGACCAAAGCTCAACAGGCGGGGATATTCGCCGGCCAGCTCCGTTAAGCCCATTGCCTCCAGTGCCTCCGTGGTTTGGCGTTTAATGGTCTCCTCAGTAAGCTTTTTAGCACGAGGACCGTAAGCCACCTCGTCAAAAACTGTATCCTCGAGAATCTGCAAATCCGGGTTTTGGAAAACATAGCCAATTTTATCGGCCAGATCCGCCGGCTCGCATTTCACAATATCTTCCCCGTCCACTAAAACCTGACCGCTACGGGGATGGCACAGGGCCATAAATAGACGGCTCAGGGTTGTTTTACCGCTACCGTTGTGCCCTAAAAGAGCTACGAACTCGCCGTCCTCAATGCGGCATTCCATATCATTGATAACAGGCTGCCCACGCAAATAGGCAAAATTCACATCCTTAGCCTCTAGCATCAGTCAGCCCTCCCTTCGTCTGCCACAATTCCATAGGTTTTAAAATCAGCCAAGGCATCGGCCTCGCTGCGCCAATCACCTAAATCCACATGGAGCTTTTCCTCAAGGCCCAGCTTCACCTGCCACAGGGTTGGCAACAGGGGGCGAAGCTCCTTGTCCTCGTACATCTTCGGTGCTGCTACTTCAAAGGTATCTGCAGTTACCAGCTCACCGTTTTTCAGTACCACCATGTCGCTTACATAGGGCAACAGATAATCCATGCGGTGCTCCACGGCCACAATGGTAGTACCATAGCGCTGGTGAATATCCCACACTAATTTATACAGGGATTGGGCACCGTCCGGGTCCATAGCGGACACGGGCTCGTCCAACACGATGATTTCCGGATGCACTGCCAGGGTAGCGGCTAGGAGCAGACGCTGACGCTGGCCACCGCTGAGCTCGTCTAATTGATAGCTTTCGCGACCGGGCAGGCCCACGTCATCCAGAGCACGTCTGGTGCGCTCGGCAATTTCCTCCGGCTTAAAGCCGTGATTCAAAAGGGCGAAAGCGATTTCCTCACCTGCGGTCAGGGACACCAGCTGGCTCTCGTAGTCCTCCATAATGAAGCCCACCCGCATGGCGATATCGGAAACACGCTTACCCTTGGTGCTTTCCCCGTGCACCTGCACATCACCGCTATAGCGACCGCCCATATAATAGGGCACGATACCGGTCATGGCCTTGCACAAAGTGGTCTTGCCGGCGCCACTGGGACCCGTAATAGCCGTAAAGCTGCCCTTTTTAATATCCAGATTAATATCTTTTAGAACCAAATCAGAGCGTTTATAGGCAAAATAAAAATTTTCTAGCTTAATAACACTTTCCATTTACTTCTCCCCCTCCTGAAAATAGAACAGCTTGCGCACCGGCGCATAGAGGAAGAAGGTGATGAGACCATTGAGCAAGCCCACGATGGCCACAACGGGCAGCATAGCGAAAATCCACACATGCAGGGGCAGGCCCAAAACCAGCTTCAAAATGAAGGTAAATAAGCCACCGCTGGCCATGGTTGCCAAAAAGCCCGTCACAAAGGGACGCAGCTTCCATTCGCCAATACCGGCAGCGAACATAGCCTTAACCAAGATACAGCAGGTAGTAGCGCCGGCCAATTCACTGGCCACATTGCCCAAGGGAAAGGCAGATTTCGAGGAGGGCACCAGAGTTAGACCCGCAATAAAGCCAATGCCAATGGCCTGGGTCAGACGGGGCTTAGTCAGGTTAATTACAATGGAATACATGGCGATAGTCCAGTTAGGTGTTACGCCGCCCACATTGGGACTAACCGTATGCAAAATAATACCTATGGCTAAAAGCATAGCCGTAATGGCCACCCAGCGATATCCGTCCTGCATGGGCTCAATCTCGATGAGTTGCGGCATGGGTTTATTCTTTTCGTCCATATAGTGTACCTCTCTTTAAATGATATTGTGGAAGCAGGAATATTGTCCTGTATGACAGGCAGGGCCACTTAATTTAGCCTTGATGAGAATGGCATCTCCATCACAATCATAACACATTTCCACAACCTTTTGCAAATTGCCGCTGGTCGCGCCCTTATTCCACAGCTCCTGACGGCTGCGGCTCCAGAACCAGGTGTAGCCAGTTTTTATGGTTAACAGCAAGGACTCCTGATTCATATAGGCCAGCATCACCACAGCCTTGGTTTTAACATCCTGTACTACGGCTGGCACCAAGCCATGCTCATCAAATTTGATTTTGGTAAGATCTAAAGCCATTACAATCTAACCTCGATTCCGCGGCTACGCAAATATTGCTTCACCTCTTTGATGGTGAAGGTTTTATAGTGGAACACCGAGGCCGCCAGCACCGCGTCCGCGCCGCCCTCAGTCAGGACTTCGTAGAAGTCCTCCAGCTTGCCGGCGCCGCCGCTGGCGATAACGGGCACATTCACTACACTGCTAATGGCCTTGGTCAGGGGAATATCGTAGCCATTTTTGGTGCCGTCCGCATCCATGCTGGTAAGCAGGATTTCGCCGGCACCCAGGGCCACGCCCTGCTTGGCCCACTCCACCGCGTCGATGCCGGTGGGCTTGCGCCCGCCGGCCACATAAACCTCCCACTTGTTATCGCCGCAGCGGCGCGCATCGATGGCCAGCACAATGCACTGGCTGCCAAACATCCGCGCCCCATCGGCAATGAGCTGGGGATTTTTCACAGCTGCGCTGTTTAGAGATGTTTTATCCGCTCCGGCCAGCAGGGCGTTGCGGATATCCTCCACGCTGCTGATGCCGCCGCCCACAGTCAAAGGCATGAAAACCTGCCCCGCCGTTTTGCGAATCACATCCAGCATGGCCTTACGCTCCTCAAAGGTAGCGGTAATATCAAGGAATACTAATTCGTCGGCCCCCTCGGCATCGTAGGCTGCCGCCCGCTCCACCGGGTCTCCTGCGTCGCGCAGGCCCACAAAATTGGTACCCTTGACTACGCGGCCCTCCTTCACATCCAGACAAGGAATAATTCTCTTCGTCAGCATCTTATTCCTCCTTAGCCAGGGCCAACGCCTCTTTTAGATCCACCGCGCCGGTGTAAATGGCCTTGCCGATAATGCAGCCCTGTACCCCGTCGCCTTCCACAGCCTTCACCCGACGAATGTCGTCAAGCGAAGCCACACCGCCGCTAGCGATAATGGGCACGCCACAGGCGCGCGCCAGAGCCGCTGTGGCCTCCACATTTACGCCGCTTAGCATGCCATCGCGGCTAATATCCGTATAAATAATAGTTTCTACGCCGAAGCTGGCCATCTTTTTGGCTAGCTCAGTAGCGGCTACGCCGCTGCCTTGGCCCCAGCCCTCGATGGCCACCTCGCCATTTTTCGCATCGATGCCCACAGCGATGTGACCGGGATATTTCTTGCATGCTTCTGCCACCAGCTCCGGATTTTTTACTGCAGAGCTTCCCAAAATCAAGCGGGTTACGCCTAGGTCCAAAAGCATTTCAATAGTCTCCAAATTGCGGATGCCACCGCCCAGCTGTACGGGGATTTTGACACTTTTTAAAATGCGCTCAATAACGGGCACGTTTTTGCCCTCACCGGCCAGCGCTCCGTCCAAATCAACTAAATGCAAAAACTCCGCACCCAGACCGGCCCATTTTAAGGCCATCTCCGCCGGGTCGTCAGCAAAAACAGTTTCGGCGTCGAAGCGACCCTCCGTCAGGCGCACGCAGCGACCGCCCCGTATATCGATAGCAGGATAAATAATCATGGTTGCCACTCCTTAAATGCGCGCAAAAGGCTTGCGCCTACGCGGCTAGATTTTTCCGGATGGAATTGAAAGGCCTGCACATTGCCCCTGCCCACGGAGGCCGTTACCTCCATACCATAGTCGCAGGTGGCGGTGATTAGGCTCTTATCCTCCGGCACGCAGTGGAAGCTGTGCACGAAATACACATACTGTCCCTCCGCATCCCTTAGCAGGGGGGATGTACTGGCCAGCTCCAGCTTATTCCAGCCCATATGGGGAATTTTATAATCCGTGGTCAGGTATTTTACCTGCCCCTTAAAAAAGCCCAGTCCTGCTACGCCGGGAGTTTCCTCGCTACCCTCAAAGAGCACCTGCATGCCTAGACAAATGCCCAAAAAGGGCTTGCCGCTGTGCAGCGCGTCCATAATCACAGGAATGAGCCCACTCTTATGAAGATTAGCCATGCAGTCGCCAAAGGCGCCTACCCCGGGCAGAATAATCTTTTCCGCGGCGGCGATCACATCCTTATCAGAGGTCACAATGGGCTCGCCGCCCACGGCGGCGATGGCGTTGCACACGCTGTACAAATTGCCCATGCCATAATCTATAATCGTAATTTTATTACTCATCTACTTGCTCCCCTCAATTAGGCTCCCGCCTACAGGCTGCCCTTGCTGGACATGACCCCATGCACTCTGGGGTCCATGGCCACAGCCTCAGCCAGAGCTCTAGCGAAGCCCTTGAAAATGGCCTCGATAATATGGTGAGTATTCTTGCCATAGAGCACGCGAATGTGCAGGGTAAGGCCTGCGTTCATAGCCACAGCCCGGAAGAACTCCTCGGTCATTTCCGCGTCGTAAATGCCCAGCTGTACCTTGGGAATATCAGCGTCAAAAACTAAATAGGGACGACCACTGAAATCCAGACACACCTGCACCAAGGCCTCATCCATGGGCAAGAAGCAATTGCCATAGCGGTGGATGCCCTGCTTATCGCCTACGGCTTCCTTCAGGGCCTGCCCCAGCACGATACCGCAGTCCTCAATGGTATGATGACTATCCACATCCAAATCACCGCTGGCTTGAACTGTTAAATCACTAAAGCTGTGCTTGGCGAGCAGGGTAAGCATATGGTCAAAAAAGCCGATGCCCGTAGCAATCTCACACAGGCCACTGCCGTCCAAGGACCATTCCACGCTAACGCCCGTTTCTAGAGTTTTGCGTTCCACAGTCGCGCTTCTCATGCTTTACCTCCCTGAACCTCCACTACCAGCTCCGTGAGCTTGGCCAAAATCTGTTTATTTTCCTCCGGCAGGCCCACCGTAATGCGCAAAGCGCCGGTCAGCACCGGATGACTGGTAAAATCTCGTACCAATATACTATTTTCCAGATAATACTTAAAAATCATTTTACCACTTGCGGCCTGCTCTGGCAAATCCTTGCCATATTTAGCATAGTAAGCGTTGGCCAGCTGGGTACAAAGCTCTCCCTCAGCTCTGAGCATAACGAAATTAGTGGCCGTGGGCCATACTCTAAAGCCCAACTTTTGCATATAAAAGGCCATTTTATCACGCTCAGCACGAATGGTTTTGATGCGCTCCTTGTAGAGCTCCTTGTTTTCGTAAATGGTCTTAGCGACCATCAGGGTATAGGCGTTCACATGGTAGGGCAGTAAAGCCTTACCCAATTGACGGACTAGTCCCAGAGCGCCTACGGCATAGCCACAGCGCATACCGGCCAAGCCATAAGCCTTGGAGAAGGTGCGGAAGACCATAAAATTGCTGTATTTGCCCAGTAGGCTCAAGGTGGAGCCAGCCACCAACCAAATTTTATGCAAGGGACGCATATCGTTGGGCGGCAGCTCCTTGCCATCGGCAAATTCCATATAGGCCTCGTCCATAATCACAGGACAGCTTACATTGGCGATGATTTTTTCCATATCCGCCAAGCTATTATAATTACCCGTAGGATTATTGGGATTGCAGACGATTAATAAAGAGGGCTGCTCCTTAGCGCAGAACTCGATAACTGCGTCCGCATCCACATAGCCCTCGCTGGTCAGAGGATAGCGCACCGCGATGCTGTCGCTTAAATCGGCGTACTCGCCATACATGGAGAAGGAGGGCCAGGGCACGGCGATCTTCTTGCCGGGGCCGCCAAAAACATAGCAGGCCTTTTCCAAAAGCTCGCTGGAGCCATTGCCGATTTTTACGCAATCCACATCCACATCCAGCTCCTTAGCGATAACCTCGCATAGGTTTTCGGACTTAATGGGCGGATAACGATTAAAGGGGAAGCGTGCCGTGCGGCTAGCCACGCTTTGAGCTATTTCCTCAGGCACGGGATAATTGCTTTCATTGGCGTTGACGATAATGTCAGCGGCCACGCTCTCCACGGAGTATTCCTCCATAGCTTCGATACTTTTACGCACAGAAAACTCACTCATTGCTTAATACCTCGCTTATTTCCCAACTCTCTTGCGAATAGCGTTAGCGTGAGCGGTCAGACCCTCGGCCTCGGCCAGAGTGATGATATCATCGGCAGCGGCATAGAGGGCCGGCGCAGTGTAGGAGATGATGCTAGTCTTCTTCATAAAGGTTTCCACATTCAAAACGGAATAGAATTTAGCGGTACCACCGGTGGGCAAAACATGGTTGGGGCCTGCGTAGTAATCGCCCAGGGGCTCCGGAGAATATTGACCTAGGAAAATAGCGCCAGCGTTACGAATATAGGGCATGATTTCAAAGGGAGCCTTGGTCATGATTTCCATGTGCTCCGGCGCGGAAATATTAGCCATCTCGATCACAGTGTCCATATCCTTGGCCAAAACCACCTTGCCTGCTTGAGCCAAAGAGGTTTCAGCGATTTCCTTACGGGGCAGCTTAGCCAGCTGTACTTCGATTTCCGCAGCGGTTTCCTTAGCAACGCGCTCGCTATCGGTTACGAGAATAGCGCAGGCCAAGGGGTCATGCTCTGCTTGGCTCAGCAAATCCGCTGCCAAATATTCCGGGTTAGCGCTGTCGTCTGCGATAACCAAAATCTCGCTGGGGCCGGCCAACATATCGATATCCACGTGACCAATAACAGCCTTTTTAGCCAGAGTTACGAAAATATTGCCAGGGCCGGTGATTTTTTCTACCTTGGGCACGGTGGCAGTACCAAAGGCCAGAGCAGCGATAGCTTGAGCGCCGCCCATTTTATAAATCTCGGTTACGCCAATAAGGCGAGCAGTTACCAACACATTGGGGTTTACCTTGCCATCCTTTCCGGGAGGCACAGCCATGACGATGCGGGGCACGCCGGCAACCTTGGCAGGGCATGCATTCATCATCACGGAAGAAGGATAGGCAGCGGTGCCACCGGGAACGTAAATACCTACGGAGTCCACCGGAGTAACCTTTTGGCCCAGCATGGAGCCGAAGGGACGGTTGGTGAGCCAGGTTTTAGGCATTTGCTCCTCATGGAATTTCATTACATTGGCGATGGCGCGCTCCAAAGCAGCCTTCACCTCAGGCTTACAAATAGCCTCAGCCTCAGCGAATTCCTCCTCAGTAACGCGAATGTTTTCGCTAGTGAGCTCCACTCTATCGATTAACTTGGTGTAGTAGAATAATTTCTCGTCGCCCTCAGCGCGCACGTCGGCCACAATTTGGTCCACTACCTGAGCAGCGGTCATGTGACGTCCAAACATGGCATCGGTGCCCGCTTGAATGCGGGGCGATAATTCAACCTCATCAAAAGCTTTCTTCTTCATTAAGGCAGCGATCTCGGCTGCGTTCATCTCTCTTGCATCAGTAACCTGCATTTTTATTTTGCCTCCTCATTTAAAACAACACGTAAATCTTCAACCAGCTTGCGCAAACGAGCAAATTTCAGCTTAAAGCTGGCTCGATTGGCGATCAAGCGAGCGGTAGCGGTGAAAATGGAGTCCACCTCCACCAATTTGTTTTCCTTCAGGGTACGCCCTGTTTCTACTATATCTACGATCATCTCGCTCAGGCCCACGATGGGTCCCAGCTCGATGGAGCCGTTTAATTTAACGATTTCCGCCTGAATGCCCAGCTTATTAAAATAAGCCTTAGCGCAGTTGGGATACTTGGTAGCGGCGCGCAAATGCGCGTAATCCGTCAGCTTTTCCCGGCGCTTGGCCTCCGGCACCGCCATCATCAGCCGGCAGCGGCCAAAGCCCAAATCCAAAAGCTCCACCACGTCCTTGTCCTGCTCCAGCAGCACATCCTTTCCAATGATACCAATATCCGCGGCGCCATATTCCACATAGGTGGGCACGTCCACAGTTTTGGCGATAATGAAACGCACCTTGGTTTCCTCGTTGCTGATGACCAGCTTGCGGGAATCCTCGGTCACGTTTTCGGCGCTATAGCCAACCTTGGCCAATAAACGCACGGATTTATCGAAAAGCTTGCCCTTGGGCAAGGCTATAGTAATATATTCATCCATTTAATACTTCTACCTTCACTTTCTCAGGATACATAAACCAGACTGGAGCAGCAATACTCCTTCACTGCGCTGGCAGCCCCGGCCAAATCCATGGCCTCGGTGCACAGCTTCACGCTGCGCCCCTCCTTGCGCAATGCCGTAGCCTTAGCGATAGCCTCGTTGAGCTTGCCCTCGCTCCAGGCCACTAATACGTCCCAGCGCCGCTCGGCCTTCACCAGGCCTGCACGCTCCAGCGCCAGCACCACTCTGTCCACGCCCAGTGCGAAGCCCGTGGCGGGGCAATCCAAGCCAAAGCCCTGCATCATCTTATCGTAGCGGCCACCGCCGGCGATTGGGTAACCAATCTCCGGCATATATACCTCAAAGAGCATACCAGTGTAGTAATCCAAGGAACGATACAATCCTAAATCAAAGCTTAAATAAGCAGCTACCCCATAGGACTCCACTAAAGCGTAGATTTTGCGCAAATCCTCCAGGGCATTTAAGGCTTTAGCATTGGTTATTACGCCCTGCAGGCGCTCCAAAAGCTCCACGCCTCCCTGCAGGAAGAGGAAATCGGCAAAAAGCTGGGTGATTTCGGGACGAATACCCTCCATGCCGGCTGCCATTTGCTGCATACCCACCGCATCATGACGGCGTAGGCAGGCCTTCAGCTGCTTCACTTGCTCCTCGTCAAAGCCAGCCTCCTCAGCCAGCCCGTTGATGAAATCAACGTGGCCTAAGCTGATGGCGAATTGCTGCACGCCTGCGGCCTGTAAGGCCTGAGCAGCAAGCACAATCACCTCGGCATCAGCGGCAGCGCCGCTAGCTCCTAAAAGCTCCACGCCTGCCTGCTCGAACTGGCATTGACGACCGGCCTGAATTTCCTCGTAACGATATAAATTGGCCACATAGCACAGGCGTTTAATCTTTTCGCCACCATTTAATCTAGTAGCAGTGAGACGAGCAATTGGCGCCGTCATATCATTGCGCAGAGCCAACAGGTTATTGTTGCGGTCGAAGAAGCGAAAATCGCCCTTCGAGCCCCCCTTGCCAAAGGTATCCACATACTCAAACTCCGGAGTTTTTACTTCATCATAACCCCATTTGTCAAACACATCCACAATGGCAGTTTCAATTCGCCTACGGCTCTTCATTTCTCCCGGCAGAATATCCTTGGTGCCGTAGGGAACCTGGTATACTTTACTCATTTTCTTGCTTCTCTCCTTTTAAAACTCCCATTATTGAATGATATCCATCAGCGCCATAAACCAAGCAGCGCTTAACCCGGGAAATAGTAGCCGTGCTGGCGCCAGTTTTTTCAACGATGGTTTCATAGATACATCCCTCATCCAGCATGCGCGCCACCTCTAAGCGTTGCGCCATTGCCTTCAGCTCGCTAACAGTACAGATATCTTCAAAGAATTTATAGCATTGCTCTTGATCCTTTAGGCTCAAGATTACCTTAAATAATTGATCCGTCAAATGGTCATGAATATTAGCAGCCATGTTCTTCCTCCATATCTAAAATTCCTTCTCAAACAGCTACGTCTAAACAACTTGTAGCAATACTTTAATACTTTATCTTGTGAAAGTCAAGCAAAATTTGTGAAAAGGGCCAGCTAAAAAATTTACTTTCCCACCCTCTTTACAATACCCTACTAATCTGATATAATTTCTATAGTTTTGAGAGTAGATGCTTTCCTTTCTTGGAGAACAGTGAGTTTACACATTTTATGAATAATATGGATATTTTTATTGACAATCTCTGCGACTAGATGTAAAATTAACTCTAACTTCACAGAGATTTCATCAAGAGTAGCTGAGGGACTGGCCCGATGAAGCTACGGCAACCACACTCAAGTGAACGGTGCCAATTCCAACGGAGAAATCCGGCAGATGAAGATATTTAGCGCAAGCTCATCCTTCACCGTGTCGGCGAAGGATTTTTTATTTTAGAGACGCTGCCCTAGGCAGATGTTCGCTCAAGAAAGGATTTTTAGGATGATAGAACTAGTTAATGTAGAAAAAACCTACTATAGTAAGGCTGGCGATATCCACGCCCTGCATAAGACCAATTTAAGCATTAAGGCAGGCGAGATTTTTGGTATTATCGGCCTTTCCGGCGCCGGCAAATCCACCTTGGTGCGCTGCATCAACATGCTGGAACGCCCCACCGGCGGTCAAGTTTTTGTGGATGGCGCTGAGCTCACGGCCATGACCGATGCCCAGCTACGCAAGGCCCGCCAAAGCATCGGCATGATTTTCCAGCATTTTAATTTGCTCACCAGTCGCACTGTTTACCAAAACATTGCCTTCCCCTTGGAGATCCAAGGCCTGAGCAAGGCTGAAATCGATAAGCGCGTACGCCCTCTTCTGGAGCTGGTACAATTAGAAGGCCGTGCGGACTACTATCCCAGCCAGCTTTCCGGTGGTCAAAAACAGCGTGTCGGCATCGCCCGTGCTCTGGCCAGCAACCCCAAGGTACTGCTCTGCGACGAGGCAACCTCCGCTCTGGACCCGCAAACCACCAAATCTATTTTAGAGCTGCTGAAGGACATCAACAAGAAGCTCAATCTGACCATTGTGCTCATCACCCACCAAATGGAGGTTGTCAAGACCATCTGCGACCGTGTCGCTGTTATCGAAAACGGCGATATCATCGAGGAAGGCCCCATGGTGGATGTATTTACCAATCCCCAGCATCCCACCACTAAGGAATTCACTAAGAGCGTTATTAACGCCGAAATTCCTGATATGATTAAGAATATGCAGCTTACCGATACCTATAAAGAGGGCAGCAAGCTGATTGTGCGCATCTCCTTCATTGGCGACAGCGCCAGCGAGCCCATCGTTTCCGGTATGGTTAAACGCTTTGCCGTGGATGTAAGCATTCTCTATGGCAATATCGACCAGCTAAAGGATGTTCCCTTCGGCACCCTGATCATCGAAGTCAGCGGCGACCAAAAGGGCATTAAAAACGCTCTGGAATATCTGCACAGCCAAAATCTGAAAACGGAGGTAATCGGCTATGAATCCTGATATGCTCAATCTTTTGACTAAATCCTTTTGGGAAACCTGCTATATGGTATTCGCCTCCACCGCTCTTTCTACTTTAATCGGTATTCCCTTAGGCGTGATTTTAACTGTTACCCGTAAGGAGCACATCCTGCCTAACCAAGCGGTGAACAGCATCCTCGGCGCTATTGTTAACGCCACTCGCTCCACACCCTTTATTATTTTGATGGTAGCGATTATTCCCTTAACCCGTATGATTGTGGGCTCCTCCATTGGTACCACCGCAGCCATTGTGCCGCTGACCATCTCCGCAGCCCCCTTCATCGCCCGTATTATCGAATCTTCCTTGCTGGAAATTAACCCCGGCATTATCGAAGCAGCACAGGCCATGGGCGCAAGCCCCATGCAGATTATCACTAAGGTGCTGCTGCCCGAATCCTTGCACTCCATCGTTTTAGGCGTAACTCTGGCCATCATTAGCTTGATCGGCTACAGCGCTATGGCCGGCACCCTGGGTGGCGGCGGTCTGGGCGACTTAGCTATCCGTTATGGCTACCAACGCTTCCAGATGGACGTTATGCTGGCCACCGTTGTGGTGCTGATCATCATGGTTCAGGCCATGCAATCCTTGGGTGATTATGCATCCAAAAAGCTGAACAAGAACAAGCTCTAATTCCTGCTCAAACTGCTCGCATAGCCGTAAATGCGCGCTTATGGCTTGCTATAAAATTAAAAAAACACTGCATTACGGGAGGTATAATGATGAGTAAATTAGTAAAAATTTTAATTACCGTTGCTCTGATGGCCCTGATGGTTGTTGCGGCTGGTTGCGGCGGCGACAAAAAAGAAGAAAAAAAGGCAGACACAAAGGCCCCCATTAAGATTGGCGTAACCGCCGGTCCCCATGCTGAAATCATGGACAATGTAAAAAAGCTGGCTGAAAAGGACGGCTTAAAAATTGAAGTCGTAGAATTCTCCGATTTCGTTTCCCCCAACGTTGCTCTGGCTCAGGGCGAGCTTTTTGCTAACAGCATGCAGCACGCTCCTTACCTGGCAGCAACCCTGAAAAAGGAGCCTAAATTCCAACTGGTTGAGGTTTTCAAGACTGTAAACTTCCCCATGGCTATCTATTCTGCTAAATACAAGAAGGTAGAGGATATTCCTGCTGGCGCTACCATCGGCATTCCTAACGACCCCTCCAACGGCGCTCGTGCTCTGCTGATGCTGGCTGACAAGGGCTTCATCGAGGTTAAGGATAAGAATTCTGTAACCACCACCGTAGCCGATATCACCAAGAACGACAAGAAATACAAGATTCAAGAGCTGGACGCAGCCTCCATTCCTAAGGCTATGCCGGATTTGGACATCGCTGTTATTAACGCCAACTATGCTCTGGTAGCTAAGCTGAACCCCTCCAAGGATTCCCTCTTAATCGAGCGTAACGACAACCCCTTCCTGAACATTTTCGTTACCACTAAGGCTAATGAAAAGGATCCTCGCATCGCTCAGCTAAAGAAGATTTATCAATCTGCTGAAAACAAAAAATTCATCGCAGACCACTTCAAGGGCACCATTACTGCTGGCTTCTAAGAAACTCCTAAGCTTATCTAAATCCTAAAACTCGTAAATTAATAAAATTAAGCCCCCTGCTTCGCGCAAGCAGGGGGCT
Organism: Phascolarctobacterium sp.; assembly: GCA_004558595.1. Classification (GTDB taxonomy): domain Bacteria; phylum Bacillota; class Negativicutes; order Acidaminococcales; family Acidaminococcaceae; genus Phascolarctobacterium_A. Next base: position 27,651 of record SFCN01000002.1, read on the forward strand.
ATTTTTACGCCTTTCTAAGCACATTCCACACTATTTAACTGTAGTAAACACCTCGCACACTCTATCCTGCCAAGCCTGTATCTCCAAAGTATCTAAGATGCCATTGTTCATAATGCTGAAGGCCAGTAGATGCCCGTTAGCTGTAGTGGTATAGCCTGCTAGCGCGCTGACGCCAGTGAGCGTGCCTGTCTTGGCGTGTATTTCGCCCTTCGTGGCTTTATTGTGCATGCGGTAATCCAGTGTGCCATCCACACCGCCGATGGGCAAAGCAGGGTAGAAGGTATTGAAAATCTGCTTGTTTTCATAGGCGTACTTTAGCAAGCCCACCTCTAGCTCAGGCGATAAATAATCGTATAAGGATAAGCCGCAGCCATCGGCAATATTATAATTAGCAGGATTATAGCCAAGCTTAGCAATAAATCTGTTAACAACCTTGCGGGCGTCATCTGCAGTGGCATGGCTGCTGCGTTCAAAGGCGGCCAACTGATAAAACGTGGCCTCCGCGCAAAGATTGTCGCTATCCTTGAGCATGGGCTGCAAAACCTGCGCCATGCCGTGACTGCGCACACACAGCTGCTTAGCCGTAGCAGGCGCCTGCCCCCGCACCACCAAAACAGGTGGCTTGATATGAGCCTCACGCAGCTTGCTTTGGAAAACCTGCATGAATTTGTCACGGCCGTTCACCAGCAAAGGAAACAGTGGCGGATTATACTCATCATCATCCCAGCACCAGCCAATTCCCCAACGGGGGCTATCCATCATACTAACATCAGCAATCAAGCTGCCTTGAATAGTATGAATTCCAAGAGCCCTGATGCTGTCCACAAAGGCCTGCATATCACTGCTGTCAAAAAGCGGGTCAAAGCCGCCTATACAATAAATATTACCTGTGAGCACACCGTTACTTATGCTTCCCTCATAAGCCAGCTTAGTAGTAAATTGATGGTAAATACTAAGATTTTCCATTGCGGTAATAGCCACTAAGCTTTTTAGAGTCGAGGCAGGGCGCAGCAGCTGCCTAGGCTGATGCTGAAAAACGATTTTATCGGCAGTCAAATCATACACAAGCATGCCCGCCTGACTGCGCTGCAGCAAATCCTCTTCTAAAAGATTCTGCAGCCCTTGCTGCAAAGCCTTTTCCCATGGTGCTTGGGGCACTATGGGAGCTTGGCTAGCCTTTACAAGCGGCTGTGCACTAACAGCAGTGGTCTGCTGCGCAGTAACACGCGTACCTTTAGCAGCTTTATTATTGCTTTTAGCAAAGCTTGCATTGTCTGCAAAAAATAAGGTAGAACTTAGTAAAAGCACGCCGACAATACCAAGCGTGCTTTTGATTTTATACGTAGAAAAAAAAGACAACTTCTTTCACCTAACTCTATACAATATCTAAATGCCAGCTTAAGAAAACATAAAGCTAAAATATTTATCCTTAAATTCCTTATCCATTCCTCTGGATAAGGGAATGCACAGCTTACTGTCCCGCATGAAGATTTCCTTGGTGTTAAAATGCTCCACATGCTTGAAGTTCACGATATAGCTGCGATGGGGTTTGAAAAAGCCTGGATAGAGCAGCAGCTTGTTCTGGATATTATTAAAGGTATCCCGTACCTCCAGCTTTTTGCCGCCCACTAAATTAAATACTACCTGACGATTAACAGCCTCCACCCACTCGATCTCTTCAATGAGAATGCTGCACATATCGTTGCCGGATTTAAGTACAATAAATTGGCAAAGCTTTTGGTAAAGGGAATCCAGCAGCTGGCTGAAGCCCTCATAATCAGCGGGCTTGAGTAAATAGCCATAGGGGTGCACCTCGTAGGCAGGCAGAGCGAAGTCCTTGGAGGAGGTTAGAAAGATTAGCGAAAAATCGCTATTGCTGGTCCTGAGCTGCTTGGCTGCCTCCAGCCCATTCATGCCGGGCATGATAATATCTAAAACAGCAATATCATCCTGACGGGGCGCATACTGCTCCAGAAGTTCCGTGCTTGAGGAAAAGGTCAACAGCTCCGCCTCCAGCCTGTGTTCGCTTAACCATTGCTGGGTGTGGGCCTTTAAAACCTCTAGCATCTCCCTGTCGTCATCACATAATATAAAACGCATCATCAACAGCTCCTTAGACAATGATTTGTAATACGAACAGATTATGCTCCAAGGAGAATTTGCACTGTCCGCCTAGCTTATTGCAATTATAGATAATGCTTTGGGTGCCGATGCCGTGGCCAACCTCTGAGGATACAGGTACATCGTCGACAAAATTGGGCGTGGTCGCATAGGTGTTTTTTAAGGATAAAAGCAATTTGCTATTTTTTTGCTTAAGACTTAAGTAAATATAGCGCTCCCCCATAGGTAATTGTTTGGTAGCTTCGAAGGCGTTCTCCAAGGCATTGTCCAGCATGATGGAATAGCATAGCTCAGGACAGGGCAAGAGCACCGCAGTTTCTACCTCAGTCTTAAACTCCACATGATTTAGCTTGCACTGGTCATCATATTTTGTCAAAACAGCATTGACAAATTCATTGGAGCAGAAGCGTTGGAGACGAATAGAGTCCAAGCTGCGCTGTCCCTCGCTTAAATATTTGACGGCCTCATCGTATTTTTGCTGTTGAATAAGGGTAGTAGCGGTGCTCAGCACATGGCGCATATCGTGACGTATAATGGACATGCGATATTGAGCGTTGCGTGTTTGCTCCAGCTCGTGGACCGCCGAATGCATGCGCAGTTCAATAAGATGATTCTTTTGGGAAAGCTCGTTTTTGGCAAGATATTCCTCAGCGATCATGCTGAAAAATATAAGGCAGGCAATACTTACTGCAAAGCCTAAAAACTCCACCACGATTCCGTGACCGGAGTATAACAGATTGCTATAAACAGTGGTCGCATAATCGAAAAAATAATAGGTCAAGGGCAAAATACTAAAAATAGCCACTTCTCTTAAGGGACGATGCAGCAGCACGGCCACATAGGGACTTATATAAGCGGTAATGAAAAAGAGAATTGGCGGCACTAGGGCAATGCGAACAGCGTAGTAGAACCACTGGTCAGGAATGAAAAACACGCCCGCAAAGCCCAGCCATTTGGTGAGCTGGCAGCAGGAGTAGGCGATGGCCACCGCTGTAACAGCGCTAAAGCATGGCGCTCTAAAGGCATATACTAAAAAAACAATCAAGGGTAGATGGATAAAAAAGGGATAAAAGCGCAGAAAATACTCTAGCGTATCCTGTCTAGCGAAATGATAGTAAACTAGCTGCTGGAGAATGCTGAAAACCACAGTAAAAAGCCCCAGCTTGAAGAGTCCTCCTCTTTGTTTGTGCGCATCTAAAAAGCTAGCGCTGAGAGCGATACCAAAAATAAGCGTCAAAATATAATGAATTTGCGAGAGAATATCCAAATTGATCATCTTGATCTTCCTTCCCAAATAAGCGAAAGCATTAAAATCTTATTCTAATTATATCTGCAAATTTTGAACACTACAATCCTGATATTTACAATTCGTACTAAAAAAGCTACAATTGGAGCGGATAGTGTTCCCTTAAAAGGTTTTCTCTGCTAAAATGACCATAAAGCATTTCTATTGAATGGAGAGAAGATTAGATTAATCTCGTAGGAATTGAGGCTTATGATGCAAGGATTTGGCAAGTGGAAAAAGCTAATACAGCTGTGGAAGCAGCTTGATGGTGGTTATACCCTGATGCTGGTACCCCATGACGGGCGCTCCATTAGCAAAAAGGATTTACACACCCGGCAAATGAAAAAGGCGGCCTCTTGCATAGGAGTAGTAGCCTTGGGAACAGTGGGACTAGTCGTCCTGCTGTCTGGCATGCTTTATGTACGGAACAAGGAAGCCAATGAGCTAGCGGCGTATAAGGCGATCAAGGCGCAGCAGGAGCAGAAGCTGCAGGAGCTGGAAAAAAATACAGAAGCAGTACAAAAACAGCTGGCTATGCTACACAAGATAGAGACCCAAGTGCGGGAGCAAATGAAGAAAGCGGGCATGGAGCTGCCCGGTAAAAGCGAGCCGGATGCCAATACCGGTGGCAAGGGCGGACCCATGAAACACAAGATTTCAGATTTGGTGATTTTGCAAAAGCAAAATGCCCTTCTACAGCAGAACTTGCAGCTCTCCACTAAGGATTGGGATAATCTTTTGACCAGCATCAAGGCGGAGAATTATCGCAATGAGGTCACTCCTAATCTGTGGCCCTTGGATGGAGGCTATATCAGCTCAGATTTTGGTGGTCGCGCCAATCCCTTTGACGGCTATTCCAGCGACTATCATCCCGGCATTGATATTGCGGCTAATTATGGAACTCCCATCTATGCTAGCGCCGCTGGCTATGTGCAAAGAGCGGGCTGGTATGGCGGCTATGGCAAATATATCAAGATTTCCCATGATTATGGCTATGCTACGGCTTACGGCCATTTAAGCAGCATTGAAATTAGCGCGGGAGATTATGTGAGCAAGGGCCAGATTATAGGCTATGTGGGCAGCACCGGCTATAGCACCGGGCCCCATTTACACTTTGAGGTACTGCTCTATGGCGAGCAGGTCAATCCTCGGCGCTTGATGAAATAGCGAGGTGAGAGCATGAATTTTTTTAAAAAGCTGGTAGCGAACGATGTAGAAGCTTCGGAAAATGTGACTGAGGTTGCGCCTCAGCCTGTTCAGGAACCGGAGCCCATCCCAGCACCAGTTGTAATACCTACAAAAACTATTAAAAAGGAGTTCAAACCTATGGATTATGAAGTAATAATTAGTCAAAATACTGCTATTAATGGCAACATCAGCATTAATGGCTGCACCCGTATCGATGGTGTTATTGACGGCACCTTAGCAGTGGATAGTGATTTGTTTATTGGCGAGTCCGGTAATATCCGCGCCACTGTATATGCAAAAAACGCTACTATTTCCGGGCAGGTAACCGGCAATATTTCCTGCAAGGAGCGCTTAGAGCTCACCAGCAACGCCAAGGTTTTCGGCGATATTAAGTGCACCACCCTGATTATCGCAGAAGGCGCGGTTTTCCGTGGCAAATGCGCTGGCTTTGAGAACTACGAGGAAGCAACCGAATAATTCAAACATCTGTTTCCTACCGCAAAACGCGGTAGGAGTCTAAATCGAGCTCTTTGTCTAATATGAAGATACTGAAACAGCCCCCTGCTTGCGCGAAGCAGGGGGCTACTATATTATATTCTGTTTTATCAATACACCTACTCCATCTCCTCCCGCCGTTTTAGAGCAGCGGGTCCAGAGGGCTTCAGCGTAAAGCCACGGCCAAAAACATCGTTCACATCGTGAATAATCATGAATGCGTCCGGGTCTATTTCCTTACAAATACCGCGAATCTTAGCCAGCTGGGTCAGCTTAGCCACCACAAAGAGCACCTCCCGCTCCTGATGGGTAAAAGCGCCCTCGCCGTGCAAATAGGTAACACCACGGCCTACAACCTTAATAATCTCCTCAGCGATCTCGTGATGTTTATTACTGATGATGATAATATTCTTCTTGTAATCAAAGCCAATGGTAAAGGTATTACAGGTTTTCGTCATGACAAAAAAAGTCAGGAGGGTATACAATACCGGCTCAATACCGAAGAAAAAGATACTGACGGACAGCAGCCCCAAATTGAAAATAAAGCCAGTAGTGCTAATACTGATGGAATAATGCTTTTGGATGATAGCGCCGATAATATCCGTGCCACCACTGGAGCCGCCCACCCGGTACATACACGCAGCGCCAATGCCATAAAGCACACCGCCTGCGATACAAGCTAACAGCTTGTCGTGGACCACCTGATAACTGGACAGGAAATGAAAGGCATCCAAGGAAATAGAAAAGGCCACAATACCATAAAGGGCACCGATAGTATACTGTCTGTCCATATATTTATAGGCTAGGAAAAACAAGGGTACATTACAAATCAAGCTCGTAGCGCCCATTGGCAGGTTGCCGATATAATAAGCAAGCACTGCGACACCACCGATACCACCGCTGAGCATTTTGTTGGGCATATAAAATACATTCAAGGCTACGCCCATAATGACGCAGGCCAAGGTAACCATAAAATATTGATAGAGAGTTTTCTTCCAATTGATTTGCATATACGGACTCCTTTAAACCATACTCGATAATACTCTTCATAGTATAGTACCATCTTTTACAGAAAAAGCAAGCTCTATAGATTGAATTTTAGAATTATTTTACACACTCTGCTGGCAAATAAAATATAAAAAGAGAATGAAAAACGCTTAATTCCCCATAATGTTCGAAAAAAACCTTGCAGTGTTGACTAAAGCAGTATAAAATAATACTGTATACATTTGTAGGCAGGTGAGCTGAAAATGAAGAAAATTACTGAGGTGGCTTATGCCAAAATTAATTTAGGATTGGACATCATCGGACGCCGTGAGGACGGCTACCATGAGGTTAGCATGATTATGCAAAGCGTGAGCCTTTGCGATGAGATTACCATTACCCCGGGTAGTGGCGAGGGAAAAATTGAGCTTTCCACCAATATTCCCGGGCTGAGCTGCGGCAGCGATAATCTTGCTTATCGGGCAGCAGACATCTTAGCCAAGCATGCCAACATAATCCCGAACGTTCACATTGCCTTGAACAAAAAAATTTTTATGGCCGCAGGCCTAGCTGGTGGAAGCGCAGACGCTGCCGCTGTGCTGCGCGGCCTCAACAAATACTGGCAGCTGCATTTAGAGAATCAAGAGCTGGAGGCCTTGGCCGCTCAGCTGGGCAGCGATATTCCCTTCTGCATCGAAGGCGGTACCATGCTAGCCACCGGCCGCGGCGAAGTTCTGACCAAGCTGAAGGACCTGCCCCAGACCATCGTGGTGCTGGCTAAGCCCAAAGGACTAGAGGTATCCACCGCTTGGGTTTACCAGCATTATAACAAGGGTCGCGTGGTCCACGCGCCATGCATTTGGCAGCTGCAGGAGCATTTGGCAGAGGGGGCCCCTGCGCTAGTACCCTATATGGGTAATGTGCTGGAGACCGTCACCATTCCTGCCCATTCCGTTATCGCATCTATCAAGGCCGCCATGCTCAGCGCCGGCGCTTATTTCGCGCTGATGAGCGGTAGCGGACCTACAGTTTTCGCTCTGGCCAAGGACCAGACGACTGCGGAAAGCATTATAGCAGCATTAGCCGATTTTGATGTAGAAACGGCCATTACTACTACCGTTGGGAGGATTCAATAATATGTCTGGACATCTACAACCTATAAAACTGGACAGCTACAAGCCCTTGCGCGAGCTGGTCTGTGAAAACATCCGTCAAGCTATCATTGACGGCACCTTTAGCCCTGGCGAGCGCCTGATGGAAATTCAGCTAGCCGACGAAATGGGCGTAAGCCGCACCCCTGTGCGAGAGGCCATTCGTAAGTTGGAGCTGGAGGGCTTCGTAGTGATGATTCCCCGCCGCGGCACCTATGTAGCGGATATTTCCATCAAGGACATCACCGAAATCTATGAGGTACGCACCTGCTTAGATGTGTTGGCAGCTGGCCTAGCCGCCGAGCGCATCACCGACGAAGAGTTGGACACCATGAATGTGTATCTCCACGAAATTGGGCAGCATGTGGCCAATATGGATATTAACAAAATCGTCGAGGTGGACACCGCCTTCCACGATGTATTGTATAACGCCAGCCGCAACGAGCGTCTGCGCAGCATCATCAACAACCTGCGTGAGCAGCTCACCGGTATTCGCGGACGCTCCATGAGCTATCCCGGTCGTTTGGTGGAGACCATGGACGAGCATCGCAATTTGGTGGATGCCATCGCCTCCCGAGATGTGGAGCGAGCTCAGCATGCAGCTCGTGTACATATTGAAAACGCAGAGCATACCCTGCTGCGCTCCATCGCGGAGCCCAAAAAGAAGGCGAAATAATGTGGCAATATGATGCTATTATCCTGGCCGGAGGCCGTTCTCCCTGGCTCAAGGAGGTCTGCGGCACAGAGTTTCGCTGCTTAGCGCCCCTCAAGGGGAGGCGCATGGTGGATTACATTTTGGATGCCCTGCTAGCCAGCGGCCGTGTGCGCCGCATTGTCATTGCCACCAACGCTGAGGCCGCAGCCCAGCTAGAGGGCACCCTGCCTTCTGATGTCAGCACCTGCATAGCAGCAACGGATATGCCCGGCACTGCTGCTGCCGCAGTCAAGGCGCTGGGCAAGGAATGCACAGAAAGCGTCCTTTTTGCCTGCGACGATATTCCCCTTTTGACGGGACCGGCGGTGCAGAGCTTCTTAGAGCAATGCCAGTCCCCACCAGACCAAGGCATCTACTACGCCATCATCCCCAAGGCTGCTTGCCTCAAGAGGTTTCCCGATGCCAAGCGCACCTACGGCACCCTAAGGGACGGTACCTTCACCGGTGGCAATTTGATGCTTATTAAAAAAGAAGTAGTTATCAACACCCAGCAGCTGGGCCGTGAAATTTTTGCCCTGCGCAAATCCCCCTTTGGGCTTGCCAATTGGCTGGGCTGGAGCTTCATTTTTAAGGCTGTGTTCCGTCGCCTTTCCATTAAGGAAGCAGAAAAACGTTTTTCGCAAATTATGCACACCCCCTCCAAGGCAGTCATCACCTCCTATGCCGAAATTGGCATGGACGTGGACAAGCCGGAGGATTTAAAACTGATAGATAAGTATTTAAGCAAGTAAATCTAATAAAGAATAGAGGGAAATGCCATATGGGCAAAGCCAAAAGAATAGAACGCGTTGTAGCGTTAAGCAAGCTTTTAGCCGATCATCCCTATCGGTTGTTTTCATTTTCTTATTTTTGTAAAAAATTCGAGATCGCTAAATCCACCCTCAGCGAGGACGTGTTGGCCGTTAAGTCCGGCCTGGAGATGTATGGTCTGGGCAGAGTGGAGACTCTTTCCGGCGCCGCCGGAGGCGTGCGCTTTATTCCCGGCCATTTGCCCGAGGATGACCAAAGGTTTTTGGAGGAGCTGGCCGCTCGGCTCACTACCAGCGACCGCATTTTGCCCGGTGGTATGCTTTATACCACGGACCTTTTATGCCAGCCCGATATCGTAATGCGGCTGGGCGAGATTTTTATGGGACGACTGCAGGAGCTAGCTCCCGATTGCATTATGACCGTGGAGACCAGCGGTATTCCCCTAGCCATGTCCGTAGCTAGAGCCTTTAATGTGCCCCTTGTAATAGCTCGCCACAGCAGTGATATTACTGAGGGCTCCACCGTGAACATTAATTATGTTAGCGGCAGCAGCAAAACCATCCAAACCATGGCTATGCCCAAAAGAGCTCTGCAGCCCAACAGTCGTGTGCTTATTGTGGATGATGTTATGAAGGGCGGTGGCACTGCCAAGGGCATGGTAGCCCTAGCCCAGGAGGTTGGTGCTCAAGTGGTGGGCAAGGCCTTTCTGATGGACACAGCCGAGCCCAGCCGTAAGCTAGTGGAGGATTATGTCTCCTTCTTCACCCTGCATCATGCGGATGAAGAAAGCCAAAGCGTAAAGGTGGAGCTGTCCCAAAATTAGTTAATTTTTCCTATTCAAGGAAGGGAGTTAATATAAATGGCAAATTTAGTAGCTGTTATCCTTGCCGCAGGCAAGGGCACTCGTATGCGCAGCAAATACCCCAAGGTTTTGCACAAGGTAGGCGGCAAACCCATGCTGCAGCATGTTATTGACGCAGCTAGCGTGGCTGGCTGTGACGAAAAGGTAATTATCGTCGGTCATGAGGCCGAATTAGTCGAAGAAATGGTGGGTAACCAAGGCAAAATCGCTCTGCAGGCTGAGCAGCTGGGCACCGGCCACGCTGTCATGCAGACTGCGGAAGCCTTAAAGGGCTTCACCGGCACCGCTCTGATTTTATGCGGTGACACCCCGCTTTTAGAGGGCGAGGAGCTGAAGAAGTTCTGCGAAGCCCATCAGGCCAGCGGCGCTGCCGCCACTGTGTTAACCGCAATCATGGACGACCCCTTCGGCTATGGCCGCATCGTGCGCGATGAAAAAGGCAATGTTCAGGCTATCGTAGAGCAAAAGGACGCTACCGAAGCCCAAAAGGCTATTAAGGAAATCAACACCGGCATCTATTGCATGGAATGCCCCCTGATGTTTGATGTTTTGGCGACCTTGACCAATGATAATGCTCAAGGCGAATATTATTTGACTGATGTGCTGGAAAAATTGAACAAGGCAGGCCAAAAGGTGGGCGGCGTAGTTACCGAGGACAGCGATATGGTCATGGGCATCAACTCTCGCAAGCAGCTTTCCGTAGCGGAGGGCGTAATGCGTCAACGCATTTTAGACAAGCTCATGGACAACGGCGTAACCATTATGGACCCAGCCAGCACCTTTATTGAAGGCACTGTCAAGATTGGCCGCGATACCATTATTTATCCCTACACTTGGCTGGAGGGCAACACGGTCATTGGCGAGGACTGCGAAATCGGTCCCAATGCCCGCTTTACCAATGTCAAAATCGGCAACGATAACCACTTGCAATTCATCTATGGTCATGACTGCGAGGTAAAGGACCATGTTACCGCAGGTCCCTATGTGCATCTGCGTCCTGACACCATCATCAGAGACCATGTGAAGATTGGTAACTATGTAGAAGTGAAGAACTCCAATGTGGGCGAAGGCACTAAGCTGCCCCACCTGACCTATATAGGCGATAGCGATATCGGCAGCGGCGTTAACATGGGCTGCGGCTGCATTACCGTTAACTACGACGGTAAAAAGAAGCACCGCACCATCATCGGCGATAATGCCTTTGTGGGCTGCAATACTAATCTGGTGGCTCCCGTTACCGTGCAGGCTAACACCTATATCGGAGCCGGCAGCACCATTACCAAGGAAGTACCTGAAAACGCTTTGGGTATTGCCCGTGCTAAGCAAAAGAATATCGAAGGCTGGGCCGAAAAGTACAGAAATAGTTAAAAAGCTTACAAATAACTTGTTAAATTAGTAGCTTTTATAGTATAATTATACCTAGGCTAAGATTTTCGCAAGAAAAAATATCAAGGCGATTTTGGAGGGATTGGACATGTTGTCTGACGAGAATAAGTTAAGAATTTTTACCGGTAATGCTAACCCTGATTTAGCACGCGAAATCGCTGCTTATCTGGGCACTACCGTAGGTGATTCTGTTGTAAACCGTTTTAACAACGGCGAAATCCAAGTAATGATTAACGAGAGCGTACGCGGCAAGGATATCTTCATTGTGCAGCCTACCTGTGGCCCCATTGTTAACGACAATGTAATGGAGCTCTTGATTATGGCTGATGCCTTCAAACGCGCCAGCGCTAACCATATTACCGCTGTTATTCCTTATTATGGCTATGCTCGTCAGGACCGCAAGGCTCGCGGCCGTGAGCCCATTACCGCTAAGCTGATGGCAGACCTTTTGGAAACCGCAGGCATTACCCGCGTTGTTACCATCGACTTGCATGCTGCCCAAATTCAGGGCTTCTTCAATATCCCCTTTGATCATATGCCCGGCGGCCCGCTGCTGGCTGAATATATTAAAGAGAAGAACCTGGAAAACATGGTCGTTGTTTCCCCGGACCTGGGCGGTGTAAGCCGTGCTCGTGGCTTTGCGGAAATTTTGAATGCTCCCATGGCTATTATCGACAAGCGTCGTCCTGAGCCCGGCGTAGCCGAGGTTATGAACCTGATTGGCGATGTTCAAGGTAAGAACTGCATTCTGGTTGATGATATGGTTGATACCGCAGGCTCCCTCACCGAGGGTGCTCGTGCCCTGAAGAAATTCGGCGCTAACGAGATTTATGCTTGCTGCACCCACCCCATTCTGACCGACCCTGCTCTGAGCCGCATCGCTCAATCCGACATTACCGAGCTGGTTGTTACCAATACCATTCCTCTGGCTCCTTCTAAGAAGCATCCTAAGATTAAGGTATTGTCCATTGCTCCGATTTTGGCAGAAACCATTCTGCGTATCTACAACGATTGGTCCGTAAGCCAACTGTTCGATATTAAGAAATAATCCAGCAAGCTTAGGCTTTGCGACTAGCTTTTCCAGCTGATTCCTAGCGAGGCTTGTGTAACGGATTTTTATGTACTAAATAATTTTGAGGCTTGCCGAAGGCAAGCCTCTTATTTTGAGAACATTTCTAGAGAAAATTATGCGTGTATTATACATTATCTTCGGCTGCGCTCTCTTGAGCGCAGCATTACTCTGGCTGGGCCGCTTGGGCAAGTTGCCCAAGCGTCACGCAGCTAACGCTGCCTTGGCCAGCATCCTACTAGCGAGCACCTTACTCGTGCTTGCGGTGCTACCGGGCAACAGCTTTTATGGACCCGTGCTGACCCATGGCAGCACGGCCAAAAAGCAAATCGCGCTGACCTTCGACGACGGCCCCTATCCGCCCTATACCCAGCAGCTGCTAAAGGTACTTGCTGACAAGCAAGTCCACGCCACCTTCTTCATGGTAGGCGAAAACGCCGCCAAGCACCCCGAAATCGTGAAAATGGTGCAAGCCGGCGGCCACGAAATTGCCCTCCACGCCGGTAAGCATCAGGATTTGCTAAAACTGAACCGCGCCGAGCTTGATGCCAATATCGCCGCCGGCAAGAGCACCTTAGAAGGCCTTACGGGGCAGCGTCCGCATTACATGCGGCCCCCCCACGGCTTCAAGGACTGGCAGGTGCTGGCGGCCATTGAAGCCGCTGGCATGAAGGCTGTGAACTGGAGCGTTATCCCTAGGGATTGGACCAATCCCGGGGTACAGCGCATAGCAGACAGGGTCTGCTATGCAGCGGAACCAGGAGCTATAGTGCTGCTCCACGATGGCGACAGCCCTCGCAATTCCGCTCCCCGAGAGCAGACGGTGGCTGCGGTGGGACTCATCATCGACCAGCTGCGCGAAGAAAAATACCAATTTGTAACAATAAGTGAAATGGAGAAATAGTAATTTTAAAATTCGTAATAAGTAATCATCATAGTCGCAAGTGAAAAGCGTATACCTGGGAAGTGGCGGAGGCAAGAATGCGACTACAATAGTAATTCGATGAACAATAGAATTACTATAGCAATGGACAGGCTCGCATGTTCGCGAAGCGCCTCGTCACGCTACGGCACGTTTCTCTCTTTACGGATTAAGCGCTCTATGTGAACATTGTATCAAGCATTCGCAGACCGGAGCACTTCACAGGTATACCTTTGAGCGATTACATTTTTATTGATTTATAGGAGAAAAAATTTATGAAACTAATCGTCGGCTTGGGCAACATCGGCCGAGAATACGAAAACACACGGCATAACATCGGCTTCATGGTCGTAGACGAGCTAGCCAAACGCCTCGGCGTCACCTTCGGCAAGGAAGATCGCAACGCCTACTGTGCCGAATACCGTGCCCCCGAAAAAATCCTCATCATCAAGCCCACCACCTACATGAACCTTAGCGGTATCGCCGTAGGCGCCTATGCCAACTTCTATCACATCGAACCCGAAGACATCGCCGTTATCCAAGACGACATGGACCTGCCCGTAGGCCACCTGCGCATTCGCCGCAAGGGCAGCGCCGGTGGACACAACGGTATCAAATCCATCACCGAGCACTTAGGCACCGAAGAATACCCTCGCTTTAAAATCGGCATCGGCCATCCCGACCGTAACAATAAGGCGGTTATTAACCATGTGCTGCATCAATTTCAAGGAGAGGATAAGGCCGCTATCGACACCGCCGTCAAAGCCATGGCTGAGGCTCTGGAGCAGTGGCTCAAGGACGGTGACCTTAACGCTGTCATGACCAAATATAACACTAAAAAGGCCAAGAAGGAAAAACCGCCTAAAAAAGCTCCGGAGGAGCAGGCGGAGAAGCAGGAAGCAGAGCAAGTCGAAGCTACAAAGGCTGAGCCCAGCCTACTAGAAAAAGCTGTTAAATGGCTTAGCGACAAATAAGATTAAAAGCACTGTAATCATAGCTAAAGCTATGACTACAGTGCTTTTAGTTATCTGCGCCTCTGTAGGGCCTCTTGTAATACACGCTTCAACGATTCCACATCAAAGGGCTTGTTCAGCATGCCATTCATGCCCGCCTCCAGCACTTCCTTCTTTGTTTCCGCTAAGGCATTAGCCGTGAGAGCAATAATAACCGTCTGCCCTATCTCCTTATCAGGCAAGCGACGTATCATACGCGCCGCTTCAAGGCCATCTAATACCGGCATCATCAAATCCATCAGCACGAAATCAATACTTCCCGGCTGAGCATGGGCCATATAATCCACGGCCTCCTGACCATTGACGCAGCAGTAAACCTCGGCCCCCGCCTTTTCCAGCATCATCTGAGCGATCTCACGGTTCAACTCCACGTCATCCACTAAGAGCACATGCTTACCCTCTAGCTTCACCTCAGCCACAGCCACCTCTTTGGTCGCCTCAGCTTCCTCAGCCAGCTTGAGACTTAGATCAACGTAAATGACCGTTCCCTTGTTGACCTCGCTTTCCACGGTGATTTTACCGCCTAACAAATCTACAATACTCTTAGCGATGGTCATACCAAGACCAGTACCCTGAATGCCGCTGGTCGTAGTATCCCTCTCCCTGTTGAAGGGCTCAAATAAATGCTCCATAAACTCCCTGCTCATACCAATGCCATTATCGGCAATTTGGAAGCGATACAAGGCCTGCCCATCCACGGCGACACCCTTTTGCTCACCACGCAAATGGACGATACCACCATTGTTGGTATACTTGATAGAATTGCTAAGGAAGTTTAATAAAACACGCTGTAACAAAATTTGGTCGACAAAAACCCTGCTATGAGCCACTCTACTAATATCTAACAGCAGCTGTATCTCCTTTTGCTTAGCTGCTGGCAGCAGCATTTCGTGAATGCTCTTGAGTAATTCCACCAAATCACAGGGGGACTCATGCACTGCCAGCTTGCCATTTTCAATGCTGCTCATATCCAACACATCATTAATCAGGGACAATAGATTCTTGCCGGAAAGAATAATCTTTTCCAAATATCGTTTGGTTACAGGATTAACCGCCTGCTCCAGCGCCAGCTTAGCGAAGCCCATAATAGCGTTCATAGGCGTGCGAATATCATGAGAAACGCTGTTAAGAAACACGGTTTTAGCTTTATTACTAGCCTCAGCCTGCTCCAAAGCACGGCTCAACAGCTTCTGCTGCTCCTCCAACTGCTCGTTTTTCTTGCTCACGATTTCCATATTTTTCTCGCGAATATGCAGCAGGGTGATCAAGAAAATAATGCCCACTATGACGAAGACAATGGTCCCCACCGCCCAAGGATTACTCAAAATTTCATCCATTAGAGACGGCTTGGACTGAACCGCGGCAAAGCCACCCATGAGCTGCTCCAGAAAATCGCCTCTAACGCTAACAACAGCCTTGTTGATGATGGAGCCTAGCTCGCGACTTTCGTTAGCATTGATACCGATGCAATACTCCAGCTTCACTGAAGGCACAATGGCCATTACCAGCTGCTGAGTCGCATCCCTGCCCACCACATCCTGCGCTTGAAAAGCATACATATAGGTAGCGTCATACTTGCCGGAAAGGACTCCTTGCACGCATTCGTCAAAGGAATCAAGCCTATGGATTACCGCATCCTGAGGCAAAAAATCCGGAAAACCCCCAAATTCATTGGCTGATTTTACTAAGGCCAAGCGCTTAGGCGCCTTAGTATTGCCACGCAGCTTAACCGAAAAGAGCGTTGTGCTCATAAGGGGCTCCGACAGCCTGTAGCCCATTCTTTCGGCGTGATAATTATCCGGTGGCAAATCAAGCACTAGGTCAGCCTGCCGCTTACGCAGGGCCTCTAGATACTCCCTTCTGCTACCCACGGGAATATACTCATACTTAATGCCACTGCGGCGAGCGATTTCCTGCATCAGTTGAGGAAAAATACCTTTGAATTGACCATTCTCCACATAAGAATAGGGCCTACGGTCAGGATTGACCAAAACCCGGAACCTGCGGTCCGCCGCATTAGCCAATTCCCGATAGGCAAACTCATCATGAGCTAACGGCAGAATATGCCCCTTGCGGGGAGTATAGTATTTAGCATATAAATCCTGCCGCCACATGGGATTAATGTAATCCATCTTATGAATGGCCTGATTAATCTCCTGCAACAGGCCCTCGTTGCCTTTTTTAACAATGGCATAAAGATACTCGGAATCATATTGGTCCAGTACCCGCTCCCTGTGCATAAAGCGCATACTTGTTGTCAAAACCGCATCCACATTCTTCTGCGCTCGCAGGGCATCCAGCAGCTCCGGCATATGGTCATAATAGTGTATGCTGTAATCAAAGCCCTTTTCCCGAGCAAACTCAGCAAAATTAATATTTACAATGCTACCCTTGAGGGCGCCAATGCGCATACCGTGGTAGGTGCTATAATTACCCGAGGTATAACGAATATCATCCTCCCTCACCACTAATACGGAAGAGCTACGACCGATGGGACTGCTACTATAATCGAACTTATCTAATCTATCGGCGCGCATGCGTACACCAGTTATCATATCGATGTCGCCCCGCTCCAGCATAGCAAAGCCATCGTTCCATTGTTTTTCGTAGCCAATATATTCACAGCGCCAATTATTATAGAGCTTTAAGCGCTGTATTAAATCGTAGCCATAGCCCGACAAATGGCCGTCAGCTTCTAGCTCGTGGTAGCCCGGTAAATAAAAATAGCCCACTCTTACCCTTTTATTTTCCACTGCCTCGGCAGAGCTTAAGCATACACCAACAAGAAGGCACAATACCAGCACCATTCCTAGTAGCATTCTTAAGCCTTTTTGCAAAATTCCCATAGCCTTTTCCATACTCATAACCTCTTAATACTATAGTAGCATTAAATACTTTTAGTAAACACTTTTCCTATATATCTATAGTTTAACTACTTACTATGCTTTTGGCAAGTAATACTTATGAAAAACTTCTCATCCTTATCCCTAGCGACCTATTCAACGCCTATATTATTTTGTCTTCTACTTACTAAATTTGTGCCTTGTAAGGCTTTTCAGAATCCTTTTTTCTTGTTACAATATAACTAATATTATACAAGGGAGGTTGATTTATGAAAAAATTTATCCTGTGCGTTTTATGTCTTTTAGTATGCTCTGTTTGCGCTGCTGCTGCCCCAGCTCAAAAGGCAGTTTTTTGGTACCAAGTCCCTGATGTAATTTTAGAAGTGCAAAACCCTGAACATGACGTTGAAAAAGGCAGAGTAGAATTTGAAGCCTTTCTTAAGGAAAAATATAGCAAACGCTTCAATATTCAAATTTTAAAGCGGGCTCCGGAAAAGGAGCTTACTACCGCAGATGTAACCCTAGTTACTCGTCCCAATTATCTGCCCGTAATCGTTAAGCTTGATTTGGCTGGTGTGGGCACCGGTGAGAAGCTCGTGGGCAAGTACGCTACTGTGAAGGTTGCTTTGAAGGAAAGTATTGTTGCTGACGGCAAGTTCTATAGCTATGATTATGGTGTGAAGGAGTACGATAGCAGCATGCTGCGCGTAGCTGGTTATGTGGTAGCTAGCGAAGACGACCCACGCATCAATACGAAAAACGCTGTTAATGACTGCATTATTGATGCTTGCACCCTGAACGAAAAGGTTAACCGCTACGCTGACCCCGCTTCCTACGCTAAGGAACAGGCTCGCTACAAAGGCGAATTCAATAAGCTGTAAACAACATGAACAAGAACATTTTACTTTATCAAGCCATGCTACAGCATTTCGCTGGTGACCCCCGCCGCTGCCAGCACCTGATTAAGGTAGCAAGTCTCGCCAAAGAGCTTGCGATTTTAGAGGGTGCTGACGAAAAGTTAATCGCTTTGGTGGAAGCGGCTGGCCTTATCCATGACTGCGGCATTGTAGCTGGCGAAGCCAAATATGGTAAAGGTCACTGCACTGGTAAAATTCAGGAGCAGGAGGGCCCCGCTGTGGCGCGCAAAATCTTAAGCGACCTTGGTTATGAGGCTAAGGCAGTGGAGCGCATTTGCTATTTAGTTGGGCATCATCATACCTATACTAATATTGATGGGCTGGACTACCAAATTTTGGTGGAAGCAGATTTTATCGTCAATTTTTATGAAGACGGCCTTAGCAAGGAAGCTATTGCCCATACCGTGGCAAAAATCTTTCGCACCGCCAGCGGCAAAAAGTTGGCGAGCACGATGTTTGCCATTTAATAGGCAAGTATTTTTTCAGAAGCAAATAAAACAACGGCAGAGCTGTACTGTAAGTGTACGGCTCTGCCGTTAGTTATTCTTACACCTCTGCTCCTTCCTTTTTGGCCTCCTCGCGGAAATAAGCCAAAAAGGTTTCGGCGGCCAAGCTTAAGGTTTTATTCTTGTTCCAATAAAAAATCTTATTGAATTCCAGCTGTGAATCCTTGATAGGCTTTTTCTCCAAGCCCTCTGCCAAAGTTTCGTTGGGTGTAGCAGCAATGATGCCGATGTTGTCGCTGTTTTTCACCACTGTTAGAGTTGTATGCAAGGTGTTCGTCATAAAATGAGTCTGTAGTCTAATGCCCTGCTTCTCGTAAAAACGACGTAAAAGGGAAAATTGCGTGGAGTAGCTACACAGGGGCAGCTCTGCTAAATCCTTGATTTCAATATATTCCTTATGTGCCCAAGGCACCTGCAAATCATTCCTATACACCGCAAAAAGCTTCTCACGCTCAAAATTTATCATGGCGAATTCAGGATAAATTTTAATGGCAGCATTAGAAAAAGCAAAATCAATACTTCCGGAACGTATTTTCTCCACTTGGTCGACGGTCAACATTTCCTCGAACATAAAGGTTATTCTAGGATGCAACTTAGTAAAGGGCATCAAAAAGCGTTCAATAAAGTAATGACTACGCATGGGGGACACGCCAAAGCGAATGGTGCCAAAAACGTTACCATCATATTTTTCCATGGACAAGGCTAGCTCATCCTCACATTGGCACAGCTTGCGTACCTTCTGCACGAATTCAATACCTGCGGAGGTCAGCTCGATATGCTTGAGGCCCTTTTGACGCTTGACTAGCTTGACGCCATAATAATCCTCCAGCTTAGTAATTTGACTGCTTAAGGCGGTTTGCACAATATTCAATTTGCGTGCGGCTGCACTCATGGTGTTGGACTCAGCCAGTACAAGAAAGTTGCGGTAAAAATCGAATTCCATAGTATATCTCACTTTTTTTGCTAATTAATAGGTTTTTTCTTCGTTTTACTTTATTATAGACTTAAGCTATACTATAGTCAAGCAAGAGAGTGCATGCATCTCCGGAAATTTAATATTAAAGGAGTGTTCAATATGACTAACGTACAAGCTATTACTTCCTCCATTTTTGTTATCCTTATGGCTGCTGCTTATTTGGGACGATAATTCGCTGATTTCTTCTCCCGATAATTGCCGTTTTCCACCGACCCTTTTACAGCAATAGTCATTTTCAAGCCAGCAAGAGCTTTGCTTCTGCTGGCTTGTTTTTTTGTATAAAAAGCCTTTGAGCTAGGCTTAAATTGGTGGTATAATAAGCAATATTGTAAAGCTACAAAGCGAGTGTTCTAATTTGGCAGACGCTTATGCAAAATAAATAATCTGAAGGTGTTGTATGTTATCATTAATCTTGGCAGAGAAAATTTTCTCTCTTTTCATCATCATGATTATGAGTATGTCCTTGGTTCGCTTAAAAATCGTCAAATCCTCGGACAGCAAAATCATGTCCATTTTATTACTCTATTTATTCTTTCCCTGCGTCATTATCGAGTCCTTTCAGGTGAGCTTCACTCCTGAAATTCAACACGGGCTCATGCTGAGTACGGTAGCCGCGGTAATTGTGCAGGCTCTGCTGCTTTTTTTAGGGATTTTTTGGAAGCGAGTTCTCAAGCTTAACGCCGTGGAGCAATGCTCGGTAATTTATTCTAACGCTGGTAATCTCATTATTCCCCTAGTTATTGCTGTGCTCGGACCCCAATGGGTTATTTATTCCAGTACCTTTCTTGCGGTACAGCTAGTGCTTTTTTGGACTCACATGAAGTCCACCATGGCCCGTGAGCCCCATATGGACTGGAAGGCCGTCTTTACAAATGCTAATATGATCGCTATTTTCATCGGCCTTATTTTACTCTTTACCGGCTGGCGGATGCCTGCTCCTGTAAACGACGCTTTCCATGCTCTGGGACTAGTCATCGGCCCCTCGGCTATGATTATTGCGGGTATGCTTTTAGGTAATATGAGCTGGGAAAAAATCAAATCCTATAAGCGTGTGCCCCTTGTGGCCTTCTTGCGTCTCATCGTAATGCCACTGATGGTGCTGGTATTTCTAAAATACAGTGGTCTTGCTAGCTTCTCCCCTGATGGCGAAACAATACTGCTGATTACCCTTTTGGCGACGGCCACTCCCTCGGCCACCACCTGCGTTAGTATGGCCTCATTGTTCGACAATCAACCGGAATACGCAAGCGTCATTAACGTGGTAACTGCCACATTATGCACCATTACCATGCCCTTCATCGTGTGGATATACCAGCTGTGATAAAGCTTCCCCTCGCGAAACGCAAAATGAAATGTATATTCGCTAGAGCTTGTGGTTAAACTTCCTGCCCCCAAACGCGTTAGGAAATATTTGTTCGCATAACAAGAAAGCTTCGGCTAGGTACAACTGCTGTACCCAACCGAAGCTTTTTTATAGATTTGTTAGCAATGAATTTGACTTACCAGTGATACTTTTCACCGCGACTAATTTTAAAGGCACGATAAATCTGCTCAATGAGAAGTAAGCGAATCATCTGGTGGGTAAAGGTCATTTTGGAAAAGCTTAAGGCGAAATCAGCCCGCTTACGTAAAGCGTCCGTATAGCCAAAGGCGCCGCCAATGACAAAGGTAATATGACTATTGCCCGCAAGCGTAAGGCTGTCTATTTTTGCAGCAAGCTCCGGGCTAGAAATCTGTTTACCGATTACATCCAGTAAAATCACATAGGAATTCTCAGGGATGATGGCCATAAGTCGTGCTGTTTCCTTCTCCAGCACCTGCTGCTTAATGGCAGGAGCTGGGTCGTCAGGCATACGTTCCTCGTTTATGGCCACTGTTTCCAGCTTACAAAAGAGTGTCAGGCGTTTCGTAAATTCCGCAATGCCCGCTTCCAAATACTTTTCTTTGATCTTACCTACGCAAGCAATGGTAATTTTCATAGCCTACCCACTTATTTATTCAGCTCGTCGGGAATCGCTTCCAATACCACAGTACGCTCGATTTCAGCATCGCCACGGCGCAGGGTCAGCACCATGCTATCGCCAACCTTGCTATCCTTCACCATTTGGCTAACCTCCTTAGAGGTTGTTACCTTTTTACCGTTAATCTTGATAATGATATCACCAGGGCGAACGCCGGCCTTATAAGCAGGGCACTCACGATACATATTGTTAATATAAACACCGCCGTGGAGGTCTATGCCAACATTATCCTTGTTGCCATTACTGCTCTTAGCCAGAGCCTCGCTGTCAATAATGCTGATGCCCAAATAAGGTCTAGCCACGAAGCCCTTTTCCACTAAGGTTTGCAGAATAGGCTTAGCAGTGTTGATAGGAATAGCAAAGCCGATGCCCTCTACTCCGTTGCCGGCATATTTTGCGCTGTTAATGCCCATGAGCTCACCATCAGCATTGACCAAGGCGCCACCGGAGTTACCGGGGTTAATAGCCGCATCAGTTTGAATCAAGGTATATTTATTATCACCAACGGTAATTTGTCTGTTCAAAGCGCTGACGATGCCCACAGTTACGCTGCCACGCAGCTCCATGCCCAAGGGATTGCCAATAGCGATGGCAGGCTCGCCTACTTGAATGGTATCAGAATCGCCCATGGGAGCCTCAGGCAAGTTTTTAGCATCAATTTTAACTACGGCCAAGTCGGTCGCCGGGTCGGTGCCCAGCACCTTACCCTTCACATTGCGTCCATCGGTCAGGTAAACAGTTATTTCCTTAGCGCCTGCGACCACATGGTTATTGGTCGCGATATAGCCCTTTTTCGCATCATAAATAACACCACTGCCTACGCCCTCAACAACGCGCTCCTGCACTCTTCTGCCACCGCCAAAGCCAGGCAAATTGCTAAAGGGGAAGCCAGGGAAGAGGTCGGCAAGGTCGGGTACTACCTCACGCTTAATAGCCTTGGTCGCTATACCTACCACGGAAGGCCCTACTCTTTTAGCAGCCTGCACAATAGGAGTATTGCGAGCAGGGCTTAGCTGCTGCTCCTGCTTAGCAGCGGGCTTTTCCGCT
The DNA here is from genome assembly GCA_004558595.1 of Phascolarctobacterium sp. Taxonomy (GTDB): domain Bacteria; phylum Bacillota; class Negativicutes; order Acidaminococcales; family Acidaminococcaceae; genus Phascolarctobacterium_A. The sequence goes on from SFCN01000002.1 coordinate 49,902, forward strand.
ACAGCAGCAGAGGTTTTGCTGTCGCCACAGCCGGCAATAAGTATGGTTGCGCCCAGCATACCACACACAAAAATATTTAATGCTTTTTTCCAAGTAGTCTTGCGCATCATCTTCACTCCTTGCGTCAAAGTCTATTCATTTATTTTCATCAAAGCCTGGCAGAGCTAGCTGCCCTGTCAGATAATCGGCCACAGGCTGGTGCTGGTTTGCTACCAGCAGTCTTGTTTCCTGTAATCGTTTTTTACTATCCAAAATATTTTTTACTGTATCTAGGGCCAGCCTTGGCAAATTATTCTGCTCACTGAGATGAGCTAGGAAAATATGCTTCGGCAAACGCTCTAAGCCCACCAGAAATTGCCCTGCAGTAGCATTGGACAAGTGTCCCCGCGTTCCTAGAATACGCTGCTTGAGCTCATAGGGATAGCTGCCGTTCTTGAGCATCTGCACATCATGATTGGCCTCTAAAATCAGCACATCGCTACCGACCACAGCCTCCCGTACAATATCTGTTACAAAGCCTGTGTCTGTAACATAGCTGCATTTGGCATCGCCACTGCGCCAATAAAAGCTATAGCCTTGTGGCTGAGCCGCATCATGGGAGATGGCGAAGCTATTAATCTGTACATCGCCAACCAGCATACGTGGGCCGGACAGGCGACAGTTGGCTCGGTTCAACTCCGGATATTTACTAAAAACTGCACGCCAAGTGCCTTGACTGGCGTACAGGGGCACCTGATATTTTTTAGCGAAGGTCACGACTCCCTTCACATGGTCCACATGCTCGTGAGTGATAAACACTCCTCCAAGCTCCTCAGGACAGGCGCCAACCTGCTGCATACGCTTCACCAGCTCGCGACAGCTAATACCCACATCTACTAAAAAACGCTGGCTATCTGTGCTAATCAGGGCAGCATTCCCCTTACTGCCGCTGGCCAGCATGACAACCTGTAAATCTTTCGCCAAAATTGGCACGCTCCTATCACTAAACGCTTATATTATAACAGAGAAATTTAACATTTTTGTGGCATTTTCGTGACAAACATGCTAAGAAAGAGAAAAAGATGTACCAACAAAACAGTCAGTACACCTTTGTCAAATCCTTTAATGCAGCTTCTGGCATTTAGGGCACAGACCATAGAAATAGAACTGTCCGCCCGTAATGGCGTAGCCGCTTTGATCCTTGAGCAAATTTGTCAGCTGCTCACGAGTAACCTTATTCATGGGCACATCGCGGATTTCCCCACACTCAAGGCAGCACAGATGATAATGCTCATGGATATTAGCATCATAACGATAGCTGTCCTCGCCAGTATTAATGATTTGGATCGCCTTTATATCACGCAGAATCTCCACAGTCTTATATACTGTCGCAAAGCTCATGGCCGGATATTTCGGCTGCAGCTTATTATAGAGCATTTCCGCATTGGGATGCCAGGATTTTTCCGCCAAAGCCTCATACACTGCCAAACGCTGTGGGGTTACCTTGTAACCATGGTTTCGAAGTAGAGCGGTGAGCTCTTGATTAGTAAGCACGTTACATCACTCCATTGCTAACAAAAGGGGATATAAGGGTTGTCCCCCATAAAAAACTTCTACTTCCCAATCCTCATTCATCTCTTCAAGCTTTTCGGCTAAGGCACCAGCTGCTTCCTCATCCAAATCAGCGCCATAGTACAAGCTCAGCAGCTCATAATCACCGCCGCTCAGCATTTGCTCCAGTACCTCTTCGATATTTTTACCGGTGCACACAATTTTATCATTCAGTATGCCAAGACAATCACCCTGGCGTACCTCAAGTCCATTCACTACGCTATCGCGTACAGCCACGGTTACGCTGCCGCTGGCAGCCTCCTTGGCTTCCTTAGTCATGACCACAGTGTTTTCATCAAGGCTACGGGTAGCATCAAAATGCAAGAGCGCCGCCAAGCCCTGGGCCATGTTAGTTGTAGGCACAAAGGAAACCTTGGAGTTTCCAAGAAGCTTACGCACCTGCTCCGCTGCCAAAATAATATTTTTATTATTGGGCAGGATAATGTATTGCTCACAAGTGCCATTTTCAATGGCTTGCACGAAATCCTCCACCGGCGGATTCATGCTTTGTCCGCCACTGATGATTTCAGCTGCGCCCATCTCGTGCATAATGCGCGCGATGCCCTCGCCTGCGGCCACGGTCAATACGCCTACACCATGCTTCACCGGCTGGATATCCTCGGCGGTAAACAAGCGATTCTCATGCTGATCCCGCATGTTCTCTATCTTAATATCGTGCAGCGTACCCCATTGCTGCGCAGTATTCAGCGCATTACCGGGGTTCTTAGTATGGATATGTACCTTCACAATATCCTCCACCACAGCAACGATCATAGAATTACCAAAGCCCTGTAAAGCTTCGCTGACGGTCTTTTTATCTACACTGGCGCCCTTAACGATAAACTCGGTGCAGTAGGGATATTCCAAATCAAGGGGCTCGCCGCCCAACTTCAAGCTGTTCGGACGAGGCATAACCTCCAGCTCCTGACAATCTTGACCACGCAGGCCTGCCAAGCAGCCTTCGAAAAAGGCCAGTAAGCCCTGGCCGCCGGCATCAACCACACCGGCCGCCTTCAAGGCAGGCAGCTTCTCCGGAGTCAGCGCCAGCTCCTCCTTGCCGGAGCGAATAGCTGCCAAAAGCACATCCTCCAGGCTCACATTATCGCTGCGTACCGCTTGGTAGGCGCCCTTAGCCATGCCACGGGCCACCGTCAAAATGGTGCCCTCTACGGGCTTAGCTACGCTTCTATAGGCATAGAGAATGCCAAACTGAAAGGCCTTGCCGATTTCCGTATTATTCAAGGTTTTCTTGCCGGCTACGCCCTTGCCGATACCACGCAAGAGCTGGGACAAAATTACGCCGGAATTGCCTCTAGCGCCCATAATGGCGCTACGGGCGGCAGCGGCTCCTACCTCGCCGGCCTCGGCATCATCGCTCATAGTGCTAATTTCCCTAGCCACGGAGGCCATGGTATGCATCATATTGGTACCTGTATCGCCATCAGGAACCGGAAAAACATTCAGCTCATTGATGGCTTCATAATTCTTCTCAAAGCTATGATAAGCTCCCAGCAGCATGTCCTTGACCTGCTTACCGGTTATCTCCTTCATTAACTCCATCTAACTCCCACACCTTTCCTTTAGGCCTTACGACGGACGAAGACGCCGATCGCGCCAGGCCCAAGATGAGCCGCCAGTACGGTACCAATACTGGTTACCATCACCGGCACCCCGGGGTAACGCTCCTGCATTTCCTTAGCCAAGGCTTGGGCTTCATCCTCTACCACAGCATGGGCTACGAAAATCTCCTCAATAGGGTCATGGCTGCAGGCCAGCTCCACCATACGCTTCAAAACCTTCTTGCGGGTGCGAGCCTTATCCCCGATCAGCAGCTTACCCTCCCTATCAAGATGAACAATGGGGCGAATGCCCAATATATTGCCAACTAAAGCGCCCACCGCACCAATGCGGCCGCCCTTTTGTAGGTAATCAAGAGTTTTAACAGTAAAGTAGGTTTCTGTGCGCAGAGCGCAATCGCGGGCGAAGGCCTCCAGCTTATCCATATCCTCCACGCCGGAGTCAATCAAGCGCAAAACCTCCATGGCCATACCGCTCAAGGGACAGGCGGCGGTGAGTCCATCCACGCAACGAATATCAGCACCCTTAATCTCGCTCATTACCTGCTTAGCAACCATGCAGCAGGTCTGGTAGGTACCGCTCAGCACGCTATCCACCGCAATATAAATAACCTTCTTGCCTTCCTTAGCCAAATTCGTGAAGAGCTCATGAATATAGCCCACGGGCGGTTGAGAGGTTCCAGGCAGTTGGCCGGTCTTTTCTACCATGGCAAACATTTCCTCCAAGGAACGTTCGCCATCCCACCATTCCTCATTCCCATGGCGAGTGATCAGGCGCAGCACATGACAGCGAGGGTCATCCTTCAAAGGGGTTTCATGGGATACGGCAATGGTATCCACAACTACATGTATTTTATCCTGCATATAAGCCTCCTGTAGGGTGTATATATCTTAAAAAACGAGAAAATTCCGCACTTATTCCATGTTACCTTACATTGTACCATAAATTTAACATTTTTGCTACTAGGTATGTGTTCATCCTGTTATATTTTGCTGAATTAATAGAGAAATGCAAAATGGCAAAAAAAAAAGCCCTTACGAAGAAGGGCCAAATGAGGGGCTGTTTTGATGGTATTAGTATAACATTTTTGTATACAAAATGCAAGAGCTTTTTGTAATTTTCATAACAATTTTTTATTTGTAGTCAGCGCCTAGCATAACCACGCCATCGCAATCGGCTGCGCCGTCACGACTAATGCGCAGCTTGTGGGCAAAGGGCACCTGGGACAAGCGACCAACTATAGCGCCATTGTTAGTAGTAGAGATAACGGTGGTCTGGGCCATCAGCTCGCCACTGCCTCCGTTAATAACCGTGAAGCCAGCCGCCTTAAGCTTGCTAATGGCGCTGGCACCTGCGCTTTTGCTACCACTGCAGTTCACCAGGCGCACCACCGTGCCACCGCTATTTACCACTGCCTTACTTGGCTGCTTACTATCAGCCTGAACGCCTGTCTTAGCATCAGCCTTACCGGCAGCCTTTTCCTTGGCAGCCTTCTTTTCGGCTAGAGCCTTTTCTTCCTTCACCGCTTCTTTATTCTCACCGCTATCATCGCCCTGCTTAGCCTTGGCGACAGCTGCTGTATATTCCTTTTCCATCAGCTCCGCTGCCGACTTATAGGTAGCGGTCATGGTCGCTCCTTGCATCTTTACCATTTGCTCACGCAAATCTGTAATATCGGGCAGCCAATAGCTTATGCCATCAATATATTCTGGAGTACCAGGAACAGTGGCCATGGCCAAGCCCTTAGCCTTCACCATAGCATGCAGAGCTCGTCCCAAATCCACCATATCCGTAAGAGGCAGATCCGTCTTCACCATATTGGTCAGCTGCTTGGCAAGTCCCGGAATATGGAGCAGCATATTAGCCGAGGTAATGCGATCATACACAGCCATAATGAAATGCTGCTGCCGCCTAATGCGACCAATGTCGCCCTCCTCATCACGATAGCGCACATACTGAATAGCGGTTTTGCCATCCATATGCTGCATACCCTTTTTCAAATCAATTTTAAAGCCGTCCCATGTATCGTAATAATACATATTCTTTTCAACATTAATATCCACGCCTCCGATGGCATCTACAAGGCCTACAAAGCCCTTGAAATCCACCATGACATAATTATTAATCTTGATACCTAAAAGCTCCTCCGTAGTTTTTTGGGTAAGCTCTCGACCGCCGTAGGCATAGGCATGGTTAATCTTATCCCAGCCGTGACCCTTAATACGCACGCGAGTATCACGGGGCACGGATAGCAGCGAAGCAGCCTTATTTTTAGTATCAAACATGACCACGAAAAGGGTATCGCTACGACCCACGTCATGCTCCTCAGCTCGCTCGTCCACACCCAATACGATAATATTCTTCTTTAAGCTTAGCCTATCCCCAGGAGCCAGATTATCCATACCCCTTTCCGGATTAAAATAGCTAAAAAGCAAATAGATAAAGGCGCATACAGCAGCGACAATACCTAAAATCTTGACCTCAAATATACTTTTCATACTGCCATCCTCTCATTAACACAAAAAATAAGTAACAAAGCAAACCTAGTCTGCGGCAAAGAAGGCCTTTAGCTCCGGCCCACTGCGATGTAAAAAAGCATGAAGCATGCGAGCCGTTAATCCCCAAATCACATGGTCCCCATACTCATAAAAATATACATAATATTCCTTATGCTTGCGCCAGCCTCGCATGCGGTCGGGCACCAAATCGAAGGGAAAATCCGCCCCAGGATGGTCCGCCAGCTCCATGGAGCAACGGCGTGGCGTCATGCTCAGCAATGCTTGCAGGGGCACTGTAAATACGCGCTCCACCTCGCTAGGATTAAAGGAAATCTTGCTAATATCCTTGAGCATGCCCACGAAGGGATGGATTATCGGACCCATATGGGTTACCAAGGAGTCCAGCTCGCCGCAGATAGTGATATCCTCCGGCGCAAGGCCTAACTCCTCGCAGGTTTCTCGTACTGCGGTCACAGCGAAATTATTGGCATCGGCGCACTCCACCTTGCCCCCGGGAAAGCAAATCTGCCCCGGCTGACGACGCAAGCTATGCGCACGTTCCTCGAAGAGCACCGCAATACCCTCTTCAGTTTGCACAAGTGGCAAAAGCACCGCTGCCTCCCACAGCCGGTCTAGCTTATCAATGCCTACCGGGCGTCTGTGTAGGCGTTCATATAAAACTTCTTGTAGCTTTTTCATATTTTCCATAGCAGCACCATATTATAACACTTATGTCCCACAAATTCCAGTTAAATAATAGTGACATTTACTCGCTCTATCCCTATTATTGTTTTCTACAGAGCCTGATTCCTCTCCTGCCTTCCTACAATATTTTTCCTAAAAATATTTTCCCATAAAGGAAAAGCGCCGCCCACGCAAAGCAGGCGACGCCAAGGGAAAGGACGATATTAGTAGAGAGGCTCTTTAATGTTAGCGCGTTCGCTCTTGTCAATCAACGCAGCAACAGTAGCGTCGCCGGTGATGTTAACAGCGGTACGCGGCATATCCAGAATACGGTCGATACCAGCGATCAGAGCAGAGCCTTCCAGAGGCAGACCCAAAGTGGTCAAAATCATGGTCAACATGATGAAGCCAGCGCCGGGAACGCCTGCAGTACCAATGGAAGCCAGGGTACCGGTCAGGATGATAGTCAGATATTGAGCGCCAGTCAATTCGATGCCATACAATTGAGCAATGAACAGCGCGCAAACGCCTTGGTAAGCAGCGGTGCCGTCCATGTTAATGGTTGCGCCCAAGGGCAGTACAAAGGAGGAAACCTCTTTGGAAACGCCCATCTTTTGCGCGCAGCTCATGGTCAGAGGCAGGGTGCCACCAGAGGAGCAGGAGCTGAATGCCATCAGGAAAGCCGGAGAAATGCCCTTGAAGAATTGGAAAACATTGGTGCCGGCAACAAATTTCAGCAAAGCGCCATAAACAAGAACTGCATGTACCAAGCAAGCCAGATATACAGCCAGAACAACCTTCAACAGAGGCAGCAGCACTGCGGGACCGTTAGCGGCAACAACCGGAGTAATCAAGCCAAATACGCCGATAGGAGCAACTGCCATAATGTAGCCTACCATTTTGTAGGAAACCTCAGCCAGACCATTGATGGTGTGCTTCAGATAGTCAGCCTTTTCACCAACAGCGGTGATGCCAACGCCGGTGAACAGAGCGAAAACGATGATTTGCAGCATGTTAGCCTTAACCATCGCTCCCAACGGGTTGGTCGGGAAAATGTCGATGATAACCTTCATCAGAGGAGGAGCAGTCTTAGCTGCTACCTTTACAGATTCAGCAGGCATAGCCAGACCAGCGCCAGGTTGGAATGCAGTGCCAAAGCCCAAGCCGATAACGATAGCGAAAGCGGTGGTCAGCATGTACCAAGCGATGGTCTTGATACCGATACGACCAACCTTTTTGATATCACCCAGACTGCACACGCCAATTACCAGACTGGAGAATACCAAAGGAACGATGACCATCTTGATCATGTTCATAAAGATAGTGCCCAAGGGTCCGATCCAGGTCTTGGCAAAGCCAGCACCCTCAGCACCCAGCTCTAAACCGGCGATAATACCGAGAGCTAAACCGATGAGAATTTTGGTAGATAAGTTCACGATAAATAACCCCCTAAACGATAAAAAAATGTTATGTAACCATTATAGCAGAGCTTTATCAAAAAGTCCGATTGTATACAGTATTATTAGCGTGTATACAATATATTTCAAAAGCCATGCTGTAGTTGAGTACATTCAGGATTTTGTCCCTCGGGTTTGCTCCCAAAAGAAAAATATCCCCTGCTACATTACAAGGGATATTTACTGCTTATTTATTTCGCGAATAGCTCGAATAGAATTACCGCCAAAGCTCCGGGAATACCAAAGAAACCGGCAATAAGAGCTTTAAAAACAGTGATCTTTAAGCCAAAGCCCACAAAGGAGCCCACGATATTCACCAGCCAGAGCAAAATTGCGCCACAAATGCCGTTCCATACCAGCTTAAAGGGCATGGACAAAAGCTTCACAACGATAAGCAACAAAACGATGCCCACCAGCATGGGTCCCAAGGAGCCCAAGGGGCCAAGGCCGGCGCTGGCTGCTATACCTTCTAAAGTTGCCATGAGTACAAGCGCCTTCCTTTCTCATCTACATTGCCCGCCTATTTTCCAAAGCCTTGGACAGAGTCACCTCATCAGCATATTCCAAATCGCCGCCCATGGGCAGACCATGAGCGATTCGACTCACTGTAATACCGATGGGCTTTAACAGCTGAGCCAGATAAGTGGCCGTGGCCTCACCCTCCACATCGGAATTGGTAGCAATAATTATTTCACTAATGGATTCCTGCTGCAAGCGTTGAAACAGCTCGCGAATCCTTAACTTATCGGGTCCCACCCCATCTAAAGGGGATAGAACCCCGTGCAGCACATGGTAAAGGCCATTATAGCCACGACTGCGCTCCATAGCGGCTATATCCTGGGGCTGTTCCACCACGCAAATGGTAAATCTATCCCTAGAAGGATCGCTACAAATAGCGCATTTATCGCCATCGGTAAGATTATAGCACTGGCTACAGTAATGAATGCTTTTTTTGGCATTGCTCAGAGCCTCCGCCAGCTGCTGCACCTCACCCTCGGGCATATCGATAATATGATAGGCCAAGCGCATGGCTGTCTTAGAGCCTACGCCTGGCAAACGGCGCAGCTGCTCATAAAGATTGGCCAAAGGCCTGATCATCCGGGCCATCTTACATGCCGGGCAGCTTCATACCGCCGGTAATTTTAGCCATTTCTTTTTCGCTAACTTCCTCAACCTTTTTCAGGCCATCGTTAACCGCAGTAAGAATCATATCCTCCAGCATTTCCAAATCATCCACATCAACTGCTTCAGGTTTAATTTTAATGGATTGCAGCTCTTTTTTACCGGTTACCACTACGGTTACGGCACCGCCGCCCACAGAGGTTTCAAAGGTGCGTTTTTTCAAATCCTCTTGCATTTTCGCCATATCGGCCTGCATTTTTTGCACCTTCCTCATCATCGCTTGCATATTACCCATACCACCAGGAAACATAAGTAAATCCTCCTTTATTATCTAAATCTATAATTATATTTATCTTGAGCTCCGCTCATAGCGAAACAACAATTCCATCAATTTACCTTTGTGATAATGCCGCCTAAGGCGTTCATAGCCCTTTGCAGATTTTCGGGCAGCTCATTGGGCTCTAAGGCTTGCCCTTTAGGCGCCACTGCTTGCTGTACCTGCGGTACAGCTGCTTTAGGCTTGGCGCCGGTGTGCTTTTTTAGCTCGGTCTCAGCCTCGCACTGTAGACGAATAGGCCTGCGTGCGACCCGCAGCAGCACGCTCTCGAAATACTCTCGAAAATCAGGCTTTTGCATACGCTGACTTTGAAAAGCGCTCTTAAAGGCTACCACTAACAGATCATTGGCAAAGCTATAAACCCTACCGCTCTTGGCGCAGGAATGCATGGACATTTTTTTCTCTGAACGTACCAGCTCCAAGGTCTGCTGCCAAAAGTCTTCACCGGCAGCATAATCACCGCCGAATTCTTCGATGGTTGCTGCTGCAGTTGAGCTCGTAGCTTTGGCAGGCGCTTTGACTGTAGTTGCTGTACTAGCTCTAGCAGGAGCAAGAGGCACTGGCTCTGGAGCGACCTTGCTGGTAGTAGGAGCAACGATCGCCGCAACCCGTGGTGTAGTCGCTGCATCCGCTACAGTACGCTGCACAGTCTGTACTGCTACGGGCGGCGCAGCTGAAAGCTGCGCCAGCTCATCCGCTGAGGGTACGCCCTCGTCCGGCTCTTGGAACTGATCCTCGGGCCCAGTATACAGCAAATGCGGGGGCACTGCCTTAGCCGCAGGCGCTGCTTGTTGCCCAGCAGGCTTTTGCGCCGCCTGCTCGACTTGCGTAAATTGTACAGATTGCGTATGTTGCACAGGCATCGCTGTTGAAGCTAGCACAACATGCGTAGGAGCTGTGCCAGCGGCCAGCTGTCGCTCCAGGCTCTCCACGCGAGCTGTCAGGCTCGCTAAAGCGCTGCCTTCGCGGCGGCACAGGTCCAATAGACATAGCTCTGCCGTAATGCGGGGACGCATGGTACCACGCAGCTCTTGCAGAGCCGCGTGCAGACGCTCCTCCGAAGCCATAATTCTGTCCGTACTATATAGAATGGCCAGCTCACCTAAGCTCGCTGCCGTATCCGTCAAATAAACCTCGTTATATTGGGGCACCGCCTTGAAAAGCAGCAGGGCGCGTAAATACTCCACCAGCTCAGCTATAATCTGGCGCACGTCCTTGCCCTGCTCCAAAAGCGTGCTCAGCTGAGCCAAAGCACCAGCCACATCCTGCTTGCCAATGGCTCCTACAAGCTCGCGCAAGGCCTCGCGCCCTACGATTCCCAAAACCTCTTGCACAGTGGCCGCAGTAATCTGCTTCGCCATAACACCGCATTGGTCCAGTAGGCTAAGAGCGTCACGCATACCGCCCTCAGACTGGATGGCAATCAAGCGCAATGCCTCTTGCTCCACTTCCAGGCCGCTGCCCTTGGCCACCATGGCCAAATGCTCTACGATTTCATCAACGGTCACCCGCCGAAAATCAAAACGCTGGCAACGAGAATGAATGGTAGCAGGAATCTTGTGAGGATCCGTGGTCGCCAAAATAAAGATCACATGGCTGGGCGGTTCCTCCAAGGTTTTCAAAAGTGCGTTGAAGGCCTCCGTAGTCAGCATGTGCACTTCATCGATAATATAGACCTTGTAGCGGCAATCAACCGGCGTAAAGGCCAGCTGGTCCCGCAGAGTTTTGATTTCATCAATGCCGCGATTGGATGCTGCATCGATTTCAAATACGTCCATGGAGGAGCCTTCGGCAATGCGGCGACAATTATCGCACACACCGCAGGGATTAGGAGTAGGCCCATACTCACAGTTCAGCGCCTTAGCCAAAATGCGAGCTGTGCTGGTTTTGCCCGTGCCACGGGGCCCGGCAAATAGATAGGCGTGGGCAATCCTGCCGCTGGTCAGCGCATTGGTAAGCGCCTGCTTCACCGGCTGCTGGCCCACTAGGGTCTCGAAGTTCTGGGGACGCCATTGACGGTACAAAGCCACATATGCCATAACCATTCTCCTTCCATAGTCTGCTTAGCGCTCTAGCTTCGCCACTACTTAGACAGAGCAGTCTCCACCATAGCCCTAATAGATATATTATAGTATAATCGACGCTTAGCCGCAAGAAAAAAAGCGCTGAGCAAAGCTCAGCGCCGATTACTTCCCTGTAGGGCCGCAAACTCGAGCACCCCCACGGCACATGAAAGTATCCGCTTAAGGCTGCTTCCTTCCGGACCTGACCTGGTTCACAGGCTCCCATTGCGCAGGACTCAAGCTTACGG
>SFCN01000102.1 GCA_004558595.1 Phascolarctobacterium sp.
TTTCTATGATATAATATATTCACATAACATGATAATATAAAGCCTTTTATTAATGCTATAATTTTTTATCAGTGAGGGTCTATGAAAATGAAACACTTAGGTCAAGTTGGAAGTACATTAACTGAATATGCTGTTATTTTGTCCTTTATTGCTGCCCTAGCCATAAGTTTTACTGGTGATGGCAATTTAGGTTCGAGTATATCAAATGCTATGAATAATATTGTAGCAGTTTTTGATGGACCGAATCATAAAACTAATGATATACTAAATAACACGAGCAAATTGCTTACAGATAAATATTTAAACGGCGGTAGTAATGATATATATGGCGATAGCCGCACAGACGTGTTTTCTATTATCGGTTCTGACGACAAGCTGCTCGGCCTCGAATATGGTGAGTATGAGCTTGTTATAGATCGCAAAAAGCTCGATGAAATAGCCAAAACTTATGGTGTAAACAATATTGAAACTAATTTCTGGGTTTGCGTCCTGCTGTACAATAACGCAGATGGTGCTGGCAGAGCAAATTTCGATACCAGCGGACAATACATAAATAGACCTAAAGATAACATGACAAGCTTGAATAATTTTTCCCAGACTATTGAAAACGACAAAACTACTTTTAAATTCACCGTAGATGAATCAACTGGTAATTATTTAGGCTTAAATATCGGCAAAAATTTAAGCAACACTAACAATCCCAACGATGTCTTAAATGGCATCGGAGCAAACTATAACAGTATATTAACCTTAAACAAGGTTAAATAAAAAAATCGCTTATAGACTAGTATCAACTAGAATATAAGCGATCTTTTATTATTGAACCGACGGTACTAGCCGTAAAAGCAGCTTGGTTATGCTCTTATTAACATATATAGGGAAATACATACAGAAAATACTGCCACAAAGATTTTCAAAGCATTGACTGGCACGACATTAGCCATTTTACTTCCTAAAAGCACGCCCAGTCCATGACTTATACATACTAAAAGCATCAGCTCCCAAACACTACTCACATCCACACGGCCCAAATAGCCTATGCATGCAGGCACAGCAATAAAAACTGAATTTAAAAGCGCTATGCCCACTGCAACCCGTGGCGATATGCCAAGCATTACTAGAAGAGGCATCACTAAAATAGGTCCACCAGCTCCGGACAATGAGCAGATCGCCCCTGTTCCACAGCCTAACACTAATAAAAAAGAGGTGCTTTCAACAATTTTAGAAGCACTGCCGGTTTTCTCGTCTACACCATTACCCCTGTTTTTTTCCTGCCAAAGCCGGTAAATAATCGATATGCCTGACACTAGTACAACAAGATATAAAATAGTTTTGGCAGCGGACTGAGCGATCATGCCTTGCAAGATTACACCACAATATGCGCCTATAATGCTACCCGCGCTAAGCTTAAGGCACTCCCTTACCGCAAGATTACCGGCCTTATAGTAGTTTACTGAGCCAATAACCCCGGAAACAAGAAAAGCGAGAAAGCTTGCCGCAAGCGCCAGCTCTACAGAATACCCCAATGCTGCCGTATAAAGCATGGGCAGCAAAAAGCCTGCAATACCACAGATACCTATACTCCAACCAACAAAGGCGTTGGCGACTGCTATTATGCAAAAGGTCATCTCCATAAAGCTACCTGCCCTGCTCTGTTTTTATATATTCCTTTAATTCATGGGTAATCTTTTCTTTATCCAAAGTCAAGAAATCTCTATTACGCATGAGAAACTCTCCTGCTACCATAGAATCACACACATCACCACTATTAACGCATTCAAGCAGGCTATTTAAAGGATTCATGGATGAGCATAGATGAATAGACTTCCAGTCCAGCGCAATCATATCCGCCGGCGCCCCAATGGTGAGTCCGTCACTATTATTTATACCTTCGCAAAGCAGGCTGCTGCCACCAAATGCCATTCGTAAAATTTCTTTTGCAGGCATTATGGCAGGCTCTGCAAGTCTTGTGCCCCAGAACGCATTCATGACAGAGCGAAAAATCTTCATTTCATTCCAAAGGCTCAGTCCGCCATGAGCAGCGCCATCAGTGCCGAGCGATACAGATATGCCAGCTTCGAGTAAAGCCGGGGTATCCGGTACGCCTTTGCCACAATTACTAAAGGGGCAATGGACAACCTTTACTTTATTATCACTTAAAATAGTACGCTCTCTAGCAGAAAGCATAAGGCAATGAGCAGCAAGAAAATTCTCCCTCACTACACCCAGCTTTGCCAAGTACTCAAACGGGCGCAATTGGTAGCGCTCTAAGGTATAGTTAACCTCACCAGAATACTCATTCATATGGGCCTGTAAATAGGTTTTACGGCTTTGAGCGCGCTCAGCCGCACCACAAATGAGCTTTTCAGAACAGTTCATAAGGGCCCGCAATTCGTAAAAGACCTTTAGATTACCCTTATTGTGGAACTCAGCGTAAAGAGCATCTGTTTTTGCCAAGGCCTCCTCAGCCGTTTCTTTGATGGAGTCGGGGAAATTGCCCTGGTCCATGGTGGAATGGCTCAAAGCTCCACGAAGACCACTTTTTTGATAAATTCTGCCAGCTTCTTCCATATAATAGCTACCAGCATCAATAAAACCAGTAGTACCACAAGCAATCATTTCAAGAGCCGCTACATTCGCACTAAGGCGCATCTTTTCAGCCGTCATCGTACTTTCAAATGGCAGCATGATACGCGTCCAAATCATAGGTAGCTCGTCCAGCACTTTGCCCTTTAATAACTGTTGACCCGTGTGCATGTGGCTATCCACAAGTCCGGGCAACCACAATTTATCCTGTTCCTTGACTATTTCTTTTGCTTCATACTTATCCGCATCTGTCTCCGGCAGGATATCAAGTATCTTGCCCTCCTTAACGGCAATTGCCATATGCTTTTTGACTAGCATGCCAGCTGCAAGCAGAGAGCAGTCCCGGATAAGTAGATCACATTTGTTTTTTTCTTCTACCAAAACTAATCACTCCATTTACCGCTTAGATTACCCCGGTCCAGGACAGAACAACATTAGCAATAAAAGCAGAGCAAATAAATGTACCCGTCATAACAAGGCAAGCGATGAGCACCATCTTCCAGCCTTGGGCCACGAACTCGCGCAGCTTATCGCTGATAGAAATGCCAGCATAGGCCCCCACCATGGTCAAAGGAGCTGTAAATTTAATATTACCAGCCGCAGCAATAACAGTTTCACGCACAGGGGATAACGGGCAAGCCAACAAAAGGCCCAAAATAGAGCAATATGCAATCACAGGCAGCTTCAAGGGAATAACCTTGCTCAACCATACGGAAACAAGCGAAATGCCTAGCAAAATCAGAACGCCGGGAAGAGATTGTAAAAAGCTAACCTTAAAACCAACAAAATTAGCAAGGCAGATACCAAGGCCTGCCACAACAAACATTGCTACCCATTCTATATACCGCATTTATTTCTCCTCCTTAATTGCTTCATCACAAGTGCTCTCAGGGCAAAGGCGGGGCTGCAACTTTTTATAAAGCCAGTTACATAAGGGAATGCCCACAAAAAGCGCCATATAAATGCCATCGATACCGGAAATTGTTTCGCTGGCACTGGCCAGAGCTGAAATCTGGTTGGCCATATCGGGGAACATGGCAGTTAAGCTGGCAGTGGCAGAGGCCATCATAATACCAGCGCCTACGCCTGCTGCCATACCCAGCGCATAGGGATGGAACCAGCCTAAGGAAGCAATAATCGTAGTCATAAAGCCAAAATAA
>SFCN01000036.1 GCA_004558595.1 Phascolarctobacterium sp.
CCTCGTAAAAATATTCTTCCTGCTTTATATTTCGCCAACGCTTTTCTTTTTCCTGTTATTTAACTGCAAAATTTCCATGAAAAAAGCATCCTTTGCCACCGCAGCAGCAAAGGATGCATAGCATACTTATCTACAAATAATTTAGTTATTTTGGAAGCGTGACAAAAAGTCACGGGTTCTTTGGTTCTTAGGATTAGCAAAAAGCTGGCTAGGAGCACCCTCCTCCGCGATCACGCCTTGGTCGATAAAAATAACGTGATTGGAAACATCACGGGCAAAGGCCATTTCATGAGTCACAATAACCATGGTAAAGCCTTCCTTGGCCAAATTACGAATAACACGCAGTACCTCGCCTACCATTTCCGGGTCCAAGGCGCTGGTGGGCTCATCCATAAGGAGCACCTCCGGCTCTAGGGCTAACGCACGAGCAATGGCCACACGCTGCTTTTGACCGCCACTAAGCTGGTGGGGCTTGGCGTTTACATAGCTGTCCATGCCTACATGCTTCAAATACTTTAAGGCTGTGGCCTTAGCCTCTTCTTTATTCTTACCCAATACCTTCACCTGACCAACCATGCAGTTTTCCAAAACCGTCATATTGTTGAAAAGATTAAAGGACTGGAACACCATGCCGACCTTGGTGCGATAGAAAGGCAGCTTTTTAAAGGCTTGCATAACATCCTTGCCACGGTACTCAATGTGACCGCCAGTGGGATGCTCCAAAAAGTTCACGCAGCGAATTAAAGTGGACTTGCCGCTACCGGAAGGCCCAATGATGCAGGTAACATCGCCACGATGAATATCAAAGCTAATACCCTTAAGAATTTCCCTTTCGCCAAAGGCCTTTTGTAAATCGCAGACAGAAACAATTAATTCCTTATCCATAAATTAATACCGTCCTTTCTGCTTTTTCGTGGGCAGGGGCACTGCGCCACAGGGGTCCATCATAGGGTCATAGGTCACCAGCTGGTAATCCTTGGGACCATCCATCTTACTCTCTGCCCAACGCAGCAGGCGGGAAGCAGTGAAGGTCATAATAAAATAGATTACACAGGTGAGGAAGAATATCTCGAAATACTTGTAATATACACCGGCTGCTGATTTCGAAGCAAAATACAGCTCGGTTACGGAAATGACATTCAAAACTGAGGTATCCTTAATATTGATGATCAGGTTATTACCCAGCTGAGGCATAACATTGCGTAACGCCTGAGGTAAAATTACGCAACGCATGGTCTGGAAATGGTCCATACCAATGGCAATAGCAGCTTCCTTTTGGCCAGGGTCCACGGATTCGATACCGCCACGGACGGTCTCGGCCATGTATGCGCCAGTGTTGATGGAAACAACAAAAAAGCCAGCGAACATGGGTGACATATCAATATTAAAGACGCTCATGGCGCCATAATAAACCACCATGGCCTGTACAATCATAGGAGTACCGCGGAACACCTCCACATAAGCGTCCAGCAAACGCTGCAGACAGCGAATGGCAAATTTTTTGGGAGCGCCATCGTTATCCTCCATGGGAATAGTTTGAATAACGCCCACTACAAGACCAATCAAGCAGCCGATAAAAGTACCGACCACTGCCAATAGCAGGGTCACGCCGGCACCCTTAAGGAGCACAGGCCCATATTTGTCCATTAGGAAGAGTACCCAGCCAAAAAATGTTGTTGGCATTACTTACACCACCTTAATTTTCTCAACTTAGATAAAAAGGGGCGACAACACTTGCCGCCCCCATGCTTAGCTTTTTATTTAGCTAAAGGTTGTTTTTTAATAGCTTCGTCCATAATCTTGTTGAAGTCAGCCTCAGTCATGCTGCCCAGAACCTTGTTCATAGCGTCGGTCAATTCTTTGTTGCCCTTCTTAACAGCGATACCGATTTCTACGTCCTCGCGAGAGGTCTTGAAACCTTTGCCTTCGGGGAATTCAACCATTACCAGTTCGGGGTTAGCGAAAGCAGCTGCCTTAGCAGTCGGAATATCGGTAACGATCAGATTGCATTTACCGGATTTTAAAGCTACGATCATGCCAGGAACGGTGTCGATAGCAGGCAGCTTCTTAACGTCGGGAACTTGATCAATTTGGTCATACCAAATGGTGTTCAGCTGGGAGGTTGCTACAGAGCCCTTCAGTTCAGCAACGCTCTTAGCCTTGGCTTGGGGAGAGTCCTTCTTTACCAGAGCTACTACGGTCGCATAGTAGTAGGGCTTGGTGAAGTCAACGGTCTCTTTACGCTTGGAGGTAATGGACATACCAGCGATAGCAGCATCGATTTTGCCGGATACTACTGCAGGCGGCAGACCATCCCATTCAATTTTGTGTACTTCCAGAGTTGCGCCCATGGAATCAGCCAATTTTTTAGCGATCATTACGTCATAGCCATAAGCATATTCGTTGGAGCCGGCAATCTTCACAGCGCCGCCTTCAGCAGAGGTTTGGGACCAGTTGTAGGGAGCGTAAGCGCATTCCATACCAACCTTCAAAACCTTTTTCGGAGCTTCAGCCTTTTTCTCGCTGCTGCCACCGCAGCCAGCCATAATAGCCATTGCAGCTACCATCATACAGCACAGAGCTAATTTCAAATACTTTTTCATACTACACACACCTTTCCCTAGTTGGAAAAATACTTTTTAATTGGTATTACTTTACTATATTTTTGCAAAAAAAGCAAGCTTTTGACACAAGATATAATGTATACACGGACAAAAGCTTGCTTTTATTACTATTCTAGAGTTAACAATTGCTACATACTCATGGTCAAAATCATCTTATTTGCACTTAGGGCGCAGCTCCGGCGGCAGCATGGGACAAGCATCATGCACGGATTCGCTCAGGGGATTGACATGGACCATGCAATGCTTAACCAGCGGAAAATTGGCTTCAATAGCAGTGTGTACTGTTTCGGCAATGGTGTGAGCAGCCAATAATGACAAATCATCCTTCACGCTGATTTCCACATCCGCATAAATACGACTGCCGAACATGCGGGTATTCAGTGAATCCATGTGCTCTACACCGGGCACTCTCTCAATGAGTTCCTCCAGCTTCTTAGTAGTTTCCTCGTCGCAGGAATGGTCCACCATTTTATCCATAGCGTCCTTAAAAACCTCATAGGCAGCCTGCAAAATCATCAGGCAAATAATCATGCTGGCGATAGGATCAAGTACAGGATAACCCATGCGTGCGCCTAAAATACCCACAAAGGAGCCAATAGAGGACAGGGCATCGCTGCGATGATGCCAAGCGTCAGCCATGAGAGCACCGGAATTGATTTTTTTAGCAGCGCTACAAGTATACCAGAACATGCCTTCCTTCACCACAATGGAAAGCACCGCTGCCCACAGGGCCAATTGTCCCGGTACTACCAAATCCTCAGGACTAGTATTAAAGACCTTTTCGTAGCCGCTATAGCCAATGCCGATGGCCACCAAGGTCAGCATACAAGCTAGAATGATGGCTGCGACGCATTCCATACGCTCATGACCGTACTGATGCTCTTCATCAGAAGCCTTATTGGACATTTTCACACCGGCCATAACCACAAAGGTACTGAAAACATCGGAAGCTGAATGGATACCATCGGAAATCATAGCAGCGGAATGGGCTAAAAAGCCTGCTGCCAGCTTAGCCAAGCTCAAAACCAAATTGGCCACGATACTATTTAGAGAAACGATCATGGCGATTCTTTCTTCTTCATTTGCATATTTCATAATAAAACCTCCAATAGTCTTTGCAACGCAGACACATACAAAAAGCGTCTGCGGAATAGTAATGAACTGTCCCGCAGACGCTTGCTTTTTAGTCTGCTGCCCAGAGGGCCCGGCTGCAAAAACCTCGCAAACAAAAGCGGTTAGCAGAGGCTTTGTCAATATATTTAATAAAAAATTTTTACTCTGTTTGCGTTACCTGTAAAGCAGCATTTTATTCTTCCGGCTGAATGCGCACGCAGGACGCCATAACAGCATTATGCCAGCCCACCAAGAGCTTTTCACGCTTAGCTTCATCCATATTGGGAATAAAGGTTTTAGCGATTTCATGATTTTCCTTGATGGCATCCTTGCTTTCCCAATAGCCCACGGCCAAGCCTGCCAAATAAGCGGCGCCCATAGCGGTAGTCTCAATGGTAGTAGGCCGAGCCACCTTAGCATTCATAATATCTGCTTGGAACTGCATCAGGAAATTGTTAGCGCAAGCGCCACCATCCACCTGTAGGGAAGCCAGCTCAATGCCGCTATCCTCCTGCATGGCCTGAAGCACGTCATTGACTTGGTAAGCAATGGACTCTAGGGTTGCGCGCACAATATGGTTACGGTTGACACCGCGGGTCAGGCCCACCAAAGCGCCACGGGCGTATTGATCCCAATAGGGAGCGCCCAAGCCCACAAAAGCAGGCACCATGTAACAACCATTGCTATCCTCCACTGCAGTAGCTAACGCTTCCGATTCAGCGGAGGTACGGATAATACCCAGCTGGTCACGCAGCCATTGCACTGCTGCTCCTGCTACGAAAATAGAGCCCTCCAAGGCATATTCAACCTTGCCATCAACGCCCCAGGCGATGGTAGTAACAAGGCCATTTTTAGAATCCACGGGCTTTTCGCCAGTGTTCATTAAAAGGAACCCGCCCGTGCCATAGGTATTCTTGGCCTCACCGGGAGCGAAGCAGGCTTGTCCAAAAAGAGCGCACTGTTGGTCTCCGGCAGCGCCACTAATAGGGATCTGGTGCTCAAAAAGGCGGGTATCGGTTTGACCATAAATGCAGCTGGAGGGCTTCACCTCTGGCAGCATTTCCTTGGGTACATCCAAAATATCAAGGATTTCCTCATCCCATTTCAACTGGTGAATATTGTACATCAAGGTTCGAGAAGCATTGGAGTAATCCGTCACATGGACCTTGCCACCGGTCAGCTTCCAAATAATCCAGGTATCGATGGTACCAAAGAGCAAGCGACCCTCAGCAGCCTTCTGCCGTGCACCGGGTACATTTTCCAAAATCCAGTGCAGCTTGGTACCGGAGAAATAAGCATCCAAAACAAGGCCCGTCTTCTCGCGGAACATCTCTCCATAGCCCTTGGACTTTAAGGTATCGCAGTATTCCGCAGTACGACGGCACTGCCATACGATGGCCCTGTGCACAGGGCGACCGGTCACCTTATCCCACACGACGGTGGTTTCACGTTGGTTAGTAATACCAATGCCTGCGATATCCTCGGGAGTAACATTTAGCTTGCTCATAGCCTCGTACATCAGGCCTAATTGGGTAGCCCAAATCTCCTCCGCATCATGCTCTACCCAACCAGGCTGGGGAAAATGCTGGGTAAACTCCTTTTGGGCTACGCTACAAATTTCACCCTCGTGATTGAAGAGGATGGCTCGGCAGCTGGTAGTGCCCAAATCGAGGGCCATAATATATTTCTTATTCATAGAGTCACGTCCTTTTTAAAGGTTAGGCAGGAACATAATGAGACCCGGCCAATAGGTTACAATTACCAATGTAATTAAAAGCGCTATAATAAAGGGTAGACACTCCTTCATGAATTTTCCTAAGGGTGTTTCCGTAATCGCGCAGACAGTGAACATCATGGAGCCAAAGGGTGGTGTCAGGCCACCAATCATAATGTTCACGATGCAGATAATACCAAAATGCACCGGGTCAACGCCCAATTGCTTCACAACAGGTACCAGCAAGGGGGACAGGATAATCAAAGCGGCGCCACCCTCGAGAAACATACCCAAAACCAATAGCAGCACGTTGATTAAGGCCAGCATTACATAAGGATTACGGGTGAAGTCCAGCATGCCAGTGGTAATAGCCTGAGGAATGCGCTCCCAGTTCATATAGTAGCCAAAGAAGGAAGCTGCTACGATAATCAAGGTTACAGATGCAGTACCATATATAGTTTCCTTCATAATGGGCCACAAATGCTCCCATTTTAAGCGTCTATAGATAACTGCGCCTACGAAAATACAATAAACGACGGCCACAGCACCTGCTTCAGAAGGGGTGAACATACCCATGCGTAGGCCCGCAATAATGCCAAAGGGGAAAAGCAAAGCCCAAATAGAATCCTTGAGCTGAGCGAAAATCTCTCCCATCGTCGCTCTACGTTCGCGAGTAGCCTTATAGCCACGCTTTTTAGAAATAAAGTGTACCGTCAGCATTAGGGCCAAGGCCATTAAAACACCGGGCACATAACCGGCGATGAACATTTTCGTTACGGATACATTGGCGATCAAAGCATAAATAATCAGATTAATGCCAGGAGGAATGACAGGCGTTACTGCGGAGGAAGCAGCCGTAATAGCCGCTGCAAAGCCCTTGCTATAGCCACGCTTTTCCATTTCCGGCACCAGCATTTTGGATTGCATAGCCGCGTCAGCATTAGCTGAGCCAGAAACGCCGCCCATTAACAGGGACAGCAGGACGTTGACCTGAGCCAAGCCACCGCTAAAATGACCAGTGAGCACCTCGGTAAACTTCAATAGCTTCTCACTAATGCCAGCAAAATTCATGATACTGCCCGCCATGATAAAGAAGGGAATGGCTAACAGCGGAAAGGATTGACAGCTTCTGATAATGCTTTGGAAAAGCAAATGGGTCGGAGATGTGGTATCAATAAAGGTAAAATAGGAAGCAGCTGCACCGAACAGAGCAAAAGCAATGGGAATGCCTGCAAAATACAGCACAAAAACAATGAGGACGGGTAAATAAGCCATTATGCATTGCCCTCCTTTTTACCACAGAAATCTTCATAAACGAAAACAACAGAATAGATTGTCATCATAAAGAAGGATATTACTACTGCAGCGGTAATGTAGGCAGAGGAAACGCCCATTACCGGAGTCAGCTTGGTATAGGATTTAGAAATAAAGACTACGGACAAATAGAACATGTAGGCATTCAGCACTACCAGAATGATATCCATCAGAGTTGCAATACCACGTCTGAGAGCTGCCGGAAGCATATTAACAACGATGTCCACGCCCACATGACCACGACGCTTAAAGCAAGCAATGGCACCGATAAAGACAGACCATACGAAGCAGCCGGTAGCCACCTCCTCGGACCAGACCATGCCCATGTTAAAGAAATAGCGACAGATGATGTTAAGAACAACCAAAGCAGTGGTAATGATTAAAAAGCCAGCCGCAATTAGTTCTTCTGCGTTTTTTAATACAAACTTCATAGTGTTTAGAGCCTCACGAATTATTAACAAATTGCAAAAAGATAGGTATAGATTTTAAAAGGGACTGCCGAAACAGTCCCTTTAAATCACAGCACCACTTGATTATTTTTTCAGGTTTTGGCGAATCTTCTCTAACTCAGCTTTCATAGCCTTGTAGGTGCCAGGTTTTACGCCTTCCTTAGCTTCCATGTTTTCATAGATAGGCAGGATAGCTTTATCAAATTTTTCATGGTCAACTTCGTTAAATTTAACGCCCTTGGATTCCAGCTCAGCCTTAACCTTGTTGTAGGAATCGTTGGAAATCTTCAGCATTTCAGGGCCGCCCTTTTTGAACTCTTCGATGACGATCTTACGGTCTGCTTCAGGAATGCTGTTCAGCACCTTAGTGTTGATGTAAACGCCGCAGGTACCCAGTAAGTGACGAGTGAAGGCCACGTTCTTAACGTGCTCATAGCATTTGGTACCGATGTTGGTGAACTCGGAGCCTTCCAAGCCGTCAACAACCTTTTGAGAAACTGCCGGTAAGGTTTCGGACCAGGGCAGCGCGGTAGCGGTTGCGCCCATGTAGTTAATGGTGTCAACATAAACCTTGGATTTAGGAGTACGCAGCTTCATGCCTTTTAAATCTTCCGGAGTTTTGATAACCTTATTGGTCATAACATTGCGGAAGCCAAACACATAGTCCAGAGCCAAAACGGTGATGTTTTTCTTTTCAGCATCAGCCTTCATCTTGGCCAGCATATCGCTGTTGCACAGCACTTCATATTCTTCAAAGCTTTGGAACATCATGGGACCAGCAAATACCTTAAATTCGGGAACATAATCGCCCAAATAGGAGGGATCCTCTACAGAGATAAAGTTAGCGCCTTGAGCTACCTGCTCCAAGCCATCCTTATAGGTAGCTAATTGACCTTGGCCAAAGCATTGGATTTCTACGCGACCTTGAGTCTTTTCTTTGATACGACCAGCAACCAGCTCCATGGATTTGTAAAGCTGTTCATCGGGAGAGAAAACGTGGCTTAATTTCAGCACGATTTTCTTATCGGCAGCCGCCTTCTTCTCATCCTTTTTGTCGCCGCCACAGCCGGCCAAAGCCAGCATCATAACTGCCATTAACAATAGAGCGATTATCTTTTTCATGTGCATCCTCCTCAACTTCATTGTTGCATAGTAAGGTAATATCTACGGAGCGCACCCCGCATCTTTCCATGTCTTAATCTTAACATTGCTTCACAAATCTGTCAATAATTTTACGAAAACTGCCGCAATTGTCCTCAAAACACACTATAGAAAAACCAAAATGAAATCAAGATTAAGTATAAGTAAAGTTTAGGCAAAAAATGAGTTTATTTAATACTAGCTCTATATTTAAGCACGATGGCCAAAATCAGGCTTAGCACAAAGCAAGCACTAAAGAAATATAGAGTGATGCTATAGCTATGAGTACGCTCGTAAAGCTGGCTCAAAAGCAAGGGCCCAGCGATGCCTGCCAAGCCCCAAGCAGTCAAAATGCGACCATGGATGGCGCTGAGCTGCTTGGTGCCATATATATCGCTCAAATAGGCCGGCATACAAGAAAAGCCGCCGCCATAACAGGTAATGATGATAAAAATCAATGCTTGGAACATGAAGCTGTCCTTTACATCTGCCAATAGGTAGAAGGCTACGATTTCGATAACAAAGAAGGCGATATAAGTATTGCGACGACCAATGTAATCTGAAATCGTGGACCACACAATGCGACCACCGCCGTTCAAAAGGCCGATGATGCCAACCATGGAAGCAGCGGCCATGGGCGACATCTGGATAACCTCCTGGGCCATGGGAGAAGCTACTGCCAATAGGCCGATGCCACAGGTAATATTGGTAAAGAAAACCCACCACAGAGCATAGAATTGCCAAGTACCCATAGCTTCCTTACAGGTATATTGCTTAGGCTGATTACTATCAATTTGCACCTTATGAGTTCCGTGACTGGTCACAGGAGCGGTCTTGGGCGCCTCCAGATAAAGGGCGGAGCACACCATAACTATAACGTAAGCACAGCCCATGATCACAAAATTCTCTACCAAGCCATAGCTAGCAATCAAGAGCTGCATCACAGGGCCGGCGATAAGGCTGGCGAAGCCAAAGCCCATAATAGCAAGGCCCGTTGCTAGGCCACGGTTGTTGGGGAACCATTTCACGAGGGTGGAGACGGGTGTTATATAGCCCGTTCCCAGGCCGATGCCGCCTATAACACCGTAAAACAAATAGAGCAGCGCTAAGCTATGCTGGTGTAAGGCATAAGCCGTGCCCAGCATACCGCTGCCGAAGAATGCGGCAGCGATAAGTCCACTCTTACGAGGGCCGAAGCGCTCCACATAGGTACCTAGAAAGCCTGCGGAGGTGCCCAAAAAGAGAATCGCCAAGCTAAAGGTCCAGGTTACCTGTTGCAGAGTAAAGCCCATCGCCTCCATGATAGGACGAGTAAGCACGCTCCAAGCGTAGACAGAGCCAATGGAAATGTGAATGCCGATGGCAGCTAAGACGATGAGCCATCTGTTTTTTGTTTGCTGCATTGTGATTACCTCTTTTCTCAAGCATTTTGTAATAGGAAAACAAAAAGCAGCGTACGTCCAGACTTTTTTACAGAGCGCACCAAAAACATAATTAAGTGTGCAAGCAATAAAAAAGTCTGGGCAGCAGCTGCTTGCCCAGACGGTCGGCCATCTCACAATACAGTCCACGTGGTAAACTCCACTCATCCGTCAGGATCTGCATTGCTGTTTTTAAGTTGTACTTATATTATAGACCATTATATGTAGTTGTCAAGATAATGTAGAGAAATAATCATGTATACACAATATCTAGTCTACACTTTTAAAGTCCAAGCGATACTAGTGCTTAGCAAAGTCCTTTTTTGAGGGACGCAGAGGCAGCGCGCCCTTACCGCAGGAACCGCAGCCAACAGTTCTACCCTGTTTATTAGCGCTGGAAGTAATTTTATAGGCCAAATAGCCTGCTCCCACAACAATAATCGCCACTAAAATATAGTTCATCTGCACTCACACTCCTCTTTGCTAGGCAAGTCGCCTAGTGCTTTTGCTGACAGCACTTAGGCAACTTTTTCATTGTAGGTGTTTTAATCTGGGTGCAATGACAGCAGCCCTTTTCACCAACAGAACAGCCGACGCAGCCGCCACGCTTATGGGTATGCCAAACCTGCTTGGCCGCCAAATAGATAGCACCAATAACCACCAACGCAACAATCCAGGTTGCCATATTTACACCTCATTTCTATTATATAACCTTATGCCTCTACACTCAAGACATTTTTGCCACCTTTTTTAGCAGGACGGAAGAGGAGATAGATAAAGCCTACGGCAAAGATCACAGCCACAGCGGTACCCGCGTTAAAGGCTTCACCGCCAACCCAAACCCGACCTAATTGATATACTACTAAGCAAACGATATAAGCATAGAGATTTTGGAACAAGATGGTAGCGATAGTCCATTTTCTGCTGTTCATTTCCTGACCCATGGTCGAAATAGCCGCTAAGCAAGGAGAATCCAGCAGGTTGAACACCAGGAAGCTAAAAGCTGCCACGGCATTGGGGAACATAGCCATAACTGCTTGCCACAAATCAGGCTCTTCTTCGGTAGCTTCGGCCAAGCCCACCAAAATCGCCATGGTGCTGACAATGGCTTCCTTAGCGACAAAGCCAGAGAAGGCTGCAGCCACAGCCTGCCAGCTAGCAAAGCCCAAGGGAGCAAAAATCGGCGCCAAGCCATTGCCGATAACGGCCATAAAGCTTTGCTCAGTTTCTTCAACCAGCTCCAGACTGCCCTCAACCATGCCAAAGCTTGCCAAGAACCACATAGCTACGCAGCACAGGAAGATAACGGTACCGGCTTTTTTGAGAAAGCCTGCAACGCGCTCCCAGGTGTGTAGGAACAAGTTTTTCGCTGCTGGGAAGTGGTAGGGAGGCAGCTCCATAACGAAGGGAGCAGGATCGCCTGCAAAAAGCTCGCTCTTTTTGAGGATGATGCAGGAGGTTACTACTGCAAAGAAGCCGACGAAGTACATCAGAGGAGCCATATACCATTCCCCACCCATAATCGCGCCACTCAAAAGAGCGATAACCGGCAGCTTAGCGCTGCAGGGAATAAATGTGGTGGTCATAATGGTCAAACGACGGTCCTTTTCGTTTTCAATAGTACGGCTAGCCATGATGCCAGGTACGCCGCAGCCAGAGGAAATCAACAGAGGAATGAAGCTTTTGCCGCTCATACCGAACTGACGGAAGAAACGATCCATAATGAAGGCCACGCGAGCCATATAACCACAGTCCTCCAAGAAGCTCAAGAGCAGGAAGACGATGGCCATTTGCGGAGCAAAGCCGATGGGAGCGCTAATACCGCCGATAATGCCGTCAACGACCAGGGAAACAAGCCAATCCTCGGTCTCAGCAGCCTCCAATTTTTCCTGTACCCAGGGCTGAATCCATTCGCCAAACAGAGTATCGTTGGTAAAATCCGTCACGATTGTACCCAAGGAATCAATGGCAATATAGTAGACAAGGAACATTACTGCTGCGAAAATAGGCAGTGCCAAGAAGCGATTGGTCACAATGCGGTCTATTTTATCGGAGGTGGTCAGTCCTGTTTGGCCCTTCACCACAGCCGCAGCCTTTAGCTCGGCAATGTAATTATAGCGCTCGTTAGTGATGATGCTTTCGCTATTATCGTCCAGCTGCTCCTCGCACATAGCGATAATATCTTCAACTCTAGCCTTTTCACCATCGGTCAGGTTCAAGGCTGCCATAATCTTGGCATCACGTTCGAAAATTTTCACTAATAAGAAGCGCTCGCTGCTACCAACAACCTTGTTGCCCAGCTCCTTCTTAATAGCCTTCAGCGCAGCCTCAACCTCGTCGGAGAAGCGTAGGAACCTAGGAGCGCTGCCGCTGGCTCCTTCAATGGCTGCTTCGGCAGCAGCCTTAGTGCCCTCGCCCCGCAGCGCGGAGGTTTCGATTATCCTGCAGCCCAGCTCACGCTCCAGACGAGCAATATCCAGATGGTCACCATTCTTGCGTACAATATCAATCATATTCATAGCAATGGTCACAGGAATGCCCATTTCCAAAATCTGGGTAGTCAAATACAGATTACGTTCAATATTGGAGCCATCCACCAAATTCAAAATGGCGTTAACATTATTTTCCAAAAGATAGTTACGAGAAATGACCTCCTCCAAAGTATAGGGGGACAGGGAATAAATGCCGGGCAGGTCGGTGATGATTACATCCTCGTGACCCTTCAGACGGCCTTCCTTTTTCTCTACAGTAACACCAGGCCAGTTGCCCACATATTGCTTGGAGCCTGTCAGCTCGTTAAACATGGTAGTTTTGCCACAGTTGGGGTTGCCAACTAAAGCTATTTTAGTTTCCATCAGCGCAAGCCTCCTTTTACTCCACCAAAATATTTTCTGCTTCTGCCTTGCGCAGGCTCAGCTCGTAACCACGCACAGTAACCTCAATGGGATCACCAAGAGGAGCAACCTTGCGCACAAAAATTTCTACGCCCTTGGTCACGCCCATATCCATAATGCGACGCTTCAAAGCGCCTTCACCACTCAATCTTTTGACGATTGCGCTATCGCCAACAGCAACATCCTTTAAAGTTTTCATAGCACCCTCCTTAAAGCAGTTGACCGCACTTAAATCATAATCTTAGCTGCCATCACCTTGCTCAGAGCAACGCGGGCATCCTTCACATTCACAATTAAATTACCATCAAATTCACTTACTACAGTAATCTCGGCACCCTCCACAAAGCCCATGCTTTCTAAAAAGCGCTTTGTTTCGCCTCGACCACGCACTGCCATGATTGTGTTTTTTTCTCCTGGCTGAGCTAATAACAAAGGCATCATATTCCCTCCGTACCTTTCATGTAAGCAATCGCTAACTCTATGGCAAAAATATACGTAGTTAGGCTTTCCTAACTACGTATTAAAGTTTACAATAGCTTTTAGAGCTTGTCAAGAGATTTTTGTGAAAAGTTATTGCTAATTTTATTATAAGGTTAGCTTATGATTACTTTTTTACTTTAACAGTAAGGATAAAAGCACCGGCACCAGCAGCGATAAGATTAGTCCATTGATAAAGGCAAACATACCTGCATGCATGCCAGCGCCACGGATGACCAAGGGCAACAGCGAGTCCATGGTCCCTGCCCCACCGGGGGCAATGCACATCAGCTTGGACCAACGAGCCAACAAGGGGATCAGCACAAAGCTGGATACCTCACGCAGCATATTGGCCAAAAATGCCACCGCACCCAGCTCCGTGCTATGCATGGTGCTGATAACAACTGAGGAAAGGCTGTACCAGCCCAGTCCTGAGCCTACCAAAATTGATTCATACACCGATAAGCCTGTTAGAAAATGACTTATATAGGCTCCGCCCAAGCTGCCGATAACCACACCTGTAGGCAAGGCAAGCGCCAGAGCCAAGTTCTTGGGCGTGCAAATTTGCTTGAGCAAGCGACGATTACTTCCGATTTCGATACCTGCCACAAAGCCCATAAAGTCCAAGGCTGTCATCAGCGTATCATCCAGCAAAGGCTTGGCGCTTACATCTAAAAACATATACCCAAGTACCATCCCCACTACAATGGTTCCTAATAATGCGCCAACCATCATTCCACCTCATTATCTTTGTCAAAATTAGGCGCTAAAAGCTTGATAATCAGATAAAACATCACCATAGAGCCCAAAATAGCGCTGCTGCCTAAAATAAAGGCCTGCTTGCCCAGCACGGGAATCTTAGCCAGCATCTCCCTATCACAGCCAATTTTTGCGCCCAAGCAAAGCAAAATAATAAACAGGCACACTGTAGAAACACGGTTCAGC
Source organism: Phascolarctobacterium sp. (assembly GCA_004558595.1). GTDB lineage: Bacteria > Bacillota > Negativicutes > Acidaminococcales > Acidaminococcaceae > Phascolarctobacterium_A. Next base: position 14,092 of record SFCN01000036.1, read on the forward strand.
CACAGCTTAGTTCTATAGTTAAACACATCCAGCCAGCCCAGCAAAATGCCGGCGGTAATGGCACAAATAATAATCGTCATACAAAATCCCCCTTTGCGTTAGCTATCTTTATATTATACCCCATAGCTAGCGCTTTGCGAAATACAATTTTACCCAAAAGCAAAACCCCCGCGGCCACAGCTACGAGGGTTAAATTCATGTTTGATTTAAAAGGGGTTACAGAACGTTGCTATCCTTTAGACATTTAGCATAATCGCGTTTTTCTTATTCTTCGGGCTCGTAGACGGACAACGCCTCCAAAGCTAAAGCATAGCCAGCAAAGCCTAAGCCACAGATTTGGCCCACACAACCGGCCACAGTCACAGAATGGTGACGGAACTCCTCCCGCTTGTGAATATTGCTAATATGTACTTCAATAGCAGGAATATTCACTGCCTTTAACGCATCTAAAATAGCCACGCTGTAATGAGTGAAAGCCGCAGGATTAATCACGATGCCATCAAATTGGCCGTAGGCCTTTTGGATGGCGGTAACGATATCGCCCTCGTAATTACTTTGCAGCAGCTCCACCTCAACGCCCAAACGAGCAGCCGCAGAGCGAATGTAAGCGCATAAGCTCTCATAATCGCGACGGCCATAAATGGCCTTTTCGCGGGTCCCTAGCATGTTAATATTGGGACCATTTAAAACTAAAATTCTTCGCATAATCTCACATCCTCATTCAATGGCTTCCTTGGCATAGGTCTCTAGAGCGGCTAGCGTCCTACCAAAATCACCACTATTAGTAATAATCTTATCCGCATACCTGCGATATAAGTCAATGCGCTCCTCATATAGCTTAAAGATGCGTTGCTTATCCTCTGCCAGAAGGGGACGGGCATCGCCCTCAATATTACCCAGAATTTGCTCCGGCTTGCGATCTAGAAAGATCACCACACCGTTGCGCTTCATGAGCTCCATATTCTCAGTCCGCTTCACAGCGCCACCGCCGGTGGCGATAACAGCATCCTCCAGCTCCGCCAAGTAAGCCAGGGTGCGGGTCTCTGCAGTGCGAAAGGCATCTTCGCTTTCAGTGAAAAAATCCTTTATAGTCCGCTGCTCCCGCTCCTCTAGCACATCATCAGCGTCGTAAAACTTACGTCCCAAGCGCCTGGCCAGGCGCTTGCCAAATGTGCTCTTGCCACAGCCCGGCATGCCAATCAAAACAATATTCTTCATAGCTTCTTCTCCAGCTCACGCATAATGCGCACGATCAATTCGCTGTCATAGCTCTCGCCCTGCCATATTTCTTGAGCGGCCACGGCCTGAGCCACCAGCATGAAAAGGCCATTTACAGCCTTGTTACCGGCCTCAGCCGCCTGCTTCAGGAAGAGAGTCTGAGCAGGGTTATAAATCAAATCCACACTAGCGTCGAAGGCAAAGCTAACCTCAGGACTAACAGGCGCTGCCTCCACCTTGGGGAACATGCCCACCGGAGTGCAGTTGATAAGCACATCGCCCTGAAGAGCGTCCAGTCTCGCATAGTCAATCACCTTAATCTTGGGCGCTATTTTAGCAAAATGAGAATCAACCTTAAAAACATCCCTCGTCACCAGATAGAGCTTGGCGCATTTTTTATCGGCCAAATATTTTACCACTGCCCTAGCAGCTCCGCCTGTGCCTAAAACAGCGCAAACCTTACCTGTCACAGCGATATCATTATATTCCAGCATGCGACCAAAGCCGAAATAATCCGTATTGTAGCCAAAGGCTCCTGCACTGGTGAATTTAATCGTATTTACTGCGCCGATGGCTTGCGCCTCCGGCGCGATTTCATCCAGTAAAGGCATCACATGCAGCTTGTGGGGAATGGTCACATTGGTGCCCGCAAAGCCCTCACGCAGCCTACCCATAAGCTCCGGCAGGGCCTCCAGCTCCGTTTCTAAGAGCTCGTAGCTACCGGACTTACCCGTATACTCAAAGAATAATTGATGAATGGCCGGGGACAGACTATGCCCCAGCTTCCCACCGATTAAGCCAAATTTATTTACCTCAGCCATAGCTACTCCTTCTTTTCATAAGCTCTGTAATTGCCCAGAACCTTTACATAGGTGCTCTTGGCTTTAACCTCCTCCATAACGTCCGCTACCAAGGGATCGGATAAATTACCAGTCACGTCAATATAGAAGAAGTATTCCCATGACTTACCCACCATGGGTCTGGACTGCAGATTCATCATGTTCAACCCTGTATGGTAGAAGCTGGCAAGCATTTTATACAGAGAGCCAGTTTCATGCTTTACAGCCACCAGCAGGGTGATTTTATTAGCATGGGGAACAATCTCAGGCTGCTTAGCGATGATAATGAACCGTGTATAATTATTACTGTTGCTATTGATAGCAGGAGCGATGATCTTTAAATTATACAAATCCGCAGCGGCTTTACCTGCCACAGCGCCCAAGGTAATATCCTGCTTCTCTGCTACCTCCTCCGCGCTCTTAGAGGTGCTGAAGTAGGGAATCTGCTCCATTTGAGGATAATCACGGAAGAAATCCTTGGACTGCTTGAAGCCCTGGGGATGGGAATACACTTTTTTGATGGTCTGCAGAGTAGCGCCTTCACAGCCTAGCAGGTTCTGCTCAATCTTTACACACTGCTCACCCACAATATGGCAATCATATTGACGCAGCAAATCGTAAACCTCGGTAATACCACCGGTGGAGCTATTTTCAATGGGTAGCACAGCATAGTCCATTGCGCCGTCAGAAATGCTAGTAATAACCTCTTCAAAGGTGTTGTAGTGATGACGATTAAACTTGCGTCCACGGAAATATTCCTCTAAGGCCTGATGGGTAAAGGAGCCAGCAGGACCAAAGCAAGCCACTTCAAAGGTGCTATTGGAGGGCTCCGCCAGCGCAGTTTCCTCCAGCACACAGGCTTGGTCGATAATGCCTCGCATGATATTTTTCACTGCTAGAGAATAATCCTTGTTCTCTAAAAGGCTTGCTACCTTGGCAATAACTTGAGCCTCTCGGTTTTTATCCTTCACAGGCATACCCTTGGATTTCTTATAGGCTGCTACCTGCATCACTAGCTGCAGGCGTTTCTCCAAAACCTCCGCCAATTGGCTGTCAGCCTTGTCTATTTCCTTGCGAATTAATTCTAAATCCAGTTCCTGCATTTTATTTCTCCCATTTCTTTGCTTCAATTAGTAAATCCCACAGCGTCCAAGCAGTTACCGCCTCGATTACCGGAATAGCCCGCTGCACAATACAGGGATCATGCCGTCCTACTATGGTCAAGGTGGTGTCGGCCTTTTCCGCAAGGCTCACGGTCTTTTGCTCCCGCGAGATGGAGGGCGTGGGCTTCATAGCTACCCTAAAGAGTAGGGGCATGCCATTGGTCAAGCCACCGGTAATACCGCCGTTATGGTTGGTAAAGCAACGCACCTTGCCATCCTCATAGTGCATTTGGTCGTTGGCCTCGGCTCCGGTCAGCTTGGCAAAGCCGAAACCCTCGCCAAATTCGATGCCCTTTACCGCAGGTACGGAGAAAAGAATTTGACTCAAACGGCTCTCCACAGAGTCGAAGTAGGGAGCGCCTAGTCCTGCCGGAAGATTAATGGCCATAAGCTCGATGACACCGCCCACGCTGTTCAAGGCACCTTTAGCGTTTAAAATGCAGGCCTGCATTTTTTCGCCAATGGCATCGTCCAGCACAGGAAAGGCCTTGCTAGCGATAGTCTTCAGAGTAGCTTCACTTTCGCCTAAGGGATTAAATCTGGGCTCTACTATGTCATGAATGCGCAGAATGTGAGCACCAACGATAATTCCATACTGAGCTAAAGCTTGTTTCGCCACCGCGCCGGCGAACACCAGCGGTGCCGTCAGGCGCGCGCTAAAGTGGCCGCCACCGCGGTAATCGTTATAGCCCTGATAGCGCACGGACCCGGCGTAATCGCCGTGGCCCGGGCGCATCTTGTCTTTGAGGATGCTGTAGTCCTTGGAGTGCTGGTCGCTATTGGCGATACGGGCACACAGGGGTGTGCCCGTGGTGTAGCCGTTGAAGAAGCCGCTCTGGATTTCCACAGCGTCACTTTCCTTGCGGGCTGTGGTCAGCGCGCTCTGGCCGGGGGCACGGCGAGCCATTTCCTTAGCAATGGCCTCCTCGTCCAAAGCCAGTCCCGGCGGCAGGCCGTCCAGCACCACGCCCACGGCTTTGCCGTGGGACTCGCCGTAAATCGACATTTTTATGTTCAATCCATAGATTCCGCTCATGCCTCTTCCTCCACTAAACCGCCCACGCTCTTATAATCCTCCCAGAAGATGGGATAGGACTTAGCGACGCTTTCCGCACCGGTTAAGATGATGGGCGCAGCGCATTTTTGCGCTGCGATCGCCAGACTCATGGCGATGCGGTGATCGTTCCACGCATCCACCTGCACTCCTCCGACCAGTCCCTGGGGCTTACCCACGATAGTTAAGCCTTCCGGCTCTTCGGTAATATCCGCGCCCATTTTATTTAACTCGCTGCTCATGGCCGCCAAACGGTCGCATTCCTTAATGCGCAGCCTGCCAGCGTTAATAATCTTAGTTGTGCCCTCGCTGACAGCAGCCAAAACCGTCAGTACGGGAATAATATCAGGGCAGTTGGCTGCGTCAATCACAGTCGCTTTGGTTGCGCCTCCATTAACAGTGACGCTATTAGCGTCCTGCTTAATGACCGCTCCCATACGCTCCATAATGTCGACCACAGCTTGGTCCCCCTGCAGAGAGTTCACATTAACGCCCTGACAGGTGATGCCATCTCCTAAGCTACCGCCCACAGTCCAAAAGGCTGCTTGGGACCAATCGCCCTCCACCTGACTATCCTGCGCCTGATAGCGCTGCTTACCCTTCACTAGATAGCGACGATGCAAACCGCCCTCATTCTCAATCTGCACGCCAAATTTGGCCAAGCAGTTAATGGTCATATCCACATAGGCGCTGGACTCCAACGGGGAAGTGATTTCGATGACGGAATCGCCATTAAGCAGGGGCAGAGCAAAAAGCAGACCGCTCACAAACTGACTGCTCACATCACCGGGCAGCTTATAAGTTCCCGGAGTTAGTCGACCATTGACAGTAACAGGCAAGCAACCATTATCATTAAAATATTGAATAAATATCTCATCGAAAATATCGTAATAGGCCTGCAGGGGACGGCTCACCAGCTTGCCATGACCTGTGAAGGTCAGAGGGCAGTTAAGATTAGCGCCCAAGGGCAGGAAGAAACGCAACGTAGAGCCGCTTTCGCCGCAATCCACGCTATCAGCCGCTGCCATGGGATGACCAGTACCCGAAATCTGCAATGCCTTGCGTCCTTCAATCATGCTAGGAATCTCGTCCACAGCCACATTAATGGCCTTCAGGCAACGCATGGTGGCTTCAATATCCTTGGACATGCTGATGTTATCGATAATGCTGGTACCAGCGGCTAAGCCGGCGCAAATTATTTCTCTATGTCCCATGCTTTTGGAGGAAGGAGCTACTACGGTTCCCTTTAATTTAGTTGGAAAAATTTTAACTGTTTTCATAAGTCCTACCCCAAATATTCTGGCACCTGTTGCCAATTAAGCTTCAGCAAATCGCCCTCGCCAATGGCTCGCAGGATAATAATCGTGATGCTATTACCATTTTTCTTTTTATCGCGAGCCATGGTTTCCAAAAGCTCGCTTTTAGCAACGCCCGCATCTATAGGTAAATTATACTTTGTTAGTACGCTCTTAATCCGCTCGGCGGAGCCAGCAGGCGTAATTCCCAGCTCCTCAGTGCGCTTGGTCAGCTGGTACATGCCGATGGCCACACCCTCGCCATGGGTGAAGCCGCTGTAGCCAAAATGCTGCTCCACAGCGTGACCTAAGGTATGGCCAAAATTCAGCAGCATTCTGAGCCCTGTATCAAACTCGTCCTGCTCCACGATCCGCGCCTTGATAGCGCAGCAAATAGCCACAATATCGTCAATATTAGCTAAGAGCTCAGCATCATCGGCGAAGCCGGCGATTTTCTCGAACAAGGCTGCATCCTTGATGCAGCCGTATTTAATAGCTTCGGCCAAGCCATCGTGCAAAAAGCGCGTAGACAGCGTCGCCAACAAATCAGTATCGATAAACACGGCCTTGGGCTGATAGAAGGCGCCGGCCAAATTCTTGCCCGCCTCCAAATCCACGGCCACCTTACCACCTACACTGCTATCGATTTGGGCTAACAAGGAAGTAGGCACCTGCACAAAAGCCACTCCACGCATGTAGCTGGCTGCCGCAAAGCCGCCCAAATCACCTACCACGCCGCCACCAAGGGTCAGCACCACGTCGCTACGAGTCAGTCCTCCCTGAGCCAGCTGCTCCAGCACAGAGCTAAGCACAGCCATATTTTTGCTTTGCTCCCCAGCCTCGATAATCACCTGCACCACGGATAAGCTCGCAGCCTCCAAGCTTTTTTGCAGCTTGTCGGCATACAAGGGCGCCACATTAGTATCACTGATGATTGCGGCCTTCTTGGCCTTAGGCAGCAATGCTGCTACCTTAGCACCAATCTTCGGCAAGAGTCCTGCATCAATCTCAATGTCATAAGCATGAGCTCCTAAGTCCACATGGATAACCTGCATTAATAAAGCTCCTTTCGCCGAGCAGAGGAAGTTCGCATAAGCGCCTTCATGGTTTCGCCATCACCGGCTCGCAACGCCTTACGCCACAGCTCCAGCTGCTCCATATATCTATCAATTTCGTCCGCCACCTTGTCCTTATTAGCCAAGAACAGAGCGCACCAGAGCTCCGGATTAATATCCGCCACACGGGTACCATCCCGGAAGCTACCGGCAACGAAGTATTTTGTCTTCTCGTTATAGGAAGCACTATCCATCAAAGCCACCGCCGTTACGTGAGGCAAATTGCTGGTAAAGGCAATGGTACGGTCGTGCTCCTCAGGAGTAACTCTCACCGTATTTTTGCAGCCTAGAGCCTTAGCAAAGGTTTCCAGCCACACTATGGCTGCTTCGGTGTTGGCCTTTTCGGGCACGATAATGTAATTGGCATTGTGAAAAATCGCCGCATCCGCCATGCCCAAGCCGCTGCTTTGGCGCCCCGCCATGGGATGACCGCTAATAAATTCCATACCCGGCTCCAGCGCTGCCTGCACCTCGGTAATCATATTATTCTTGATGCCTGCTACATCAGTAATGAGCACATTGGGTTTGAAGTTTGCCACGTTGTTCTTAATGAAATTGGCAATGGCTTCAGGATAAATAGCGCAAATCACTACGTCGGCCTGAGCCAAGCGCGCATCCGCCTCGGTCATTCCTAAATCAATAATGCCCATGGTCTCAGCCTGAGCCAAGGTTGCCTCGTTACGCTCCACACCAATAATTTGCTTGGCTCCTAAACGGCGCAACGCCTTGGCATAGGAACCACCAATCAGTCCCAAGCCCACGACGGCGAAACTCAGATCCTTCCAGTTAGCGCTTCTAAAATCAGTTTGCAAAAAAAATCACTCCTACTTCTACATTTCTACCATGCTACAAGGACGCTATAAAACACCATACTACTAAATACAAGGCTAGCTCCAGTGCACGCGAAGGGACACTGGAGCTATATTTTTACTTGTCAATATTATAATTCACGACCCACGATTTGAGCAATGCCTTTTAATTCGCCCATCAGCTTTTCAAAACGAGCCGGCTTCAGGGATTGGGCACCGTCGCACAATGCGCATTCAGGATTGTTGTGCACCTCGATTAAAAGGCCGTCAGCGCCTACAGCCACTGCCGCCTTAGCCAAGGGCTCTACCATCCACCACAGGCCTGCTGCGTGGCTGGGGTCAACCACAACGGGCAAATGGCTTAGCTTCTTCACTGCGGGAATAGCACTTAAATCCAGAGTGTTACGAGTGTAATGCTCGAAGGTACGGATGCCACGCTCGCACAGGATAACGTTATCGTTGCCGCCAGCCATGATATATTCAGCTGACATAATCCATTCCTCGATAGTTGCAGCTAGGCCACGCTTTAACAAAATCGGCTTATTAGTCTTGCCTAATTCCTTAAGCAGCTCAAAATTTTGCATATTACGAGCGCCAACCTGAATTAAATCCACATCCTCTACAAAGCGTTCAATTTTGTCGGCGGACATGATTTCGGTGACAATGGGCAGGCCGGTCGCTTCACGAGCAGCCTTCAAATAATCCAGGCCCACCTCCTTTAAGCCTTGGAAGGAGTACGGGGAGGTGCGGGGCTTGAAGGCGCCGCCACGCAACAGGGTAGCACCGCTGGCCTTTACATCCTGCGCTACAGCTGTAATCTGCTCAATGCTTTCTACGGAGCAGGGACCGGCGATAACCTGAATTTTTTTGCCGCCGATGGGCACACCAGCAACATTAACAACACTGTCCTCAGGATGGAAGGCGCGGTTAGCGCGCTTAAAGGGCTCCTGCACCCGCATTACCTTTTCTACGCCTTCATTAACGAGCAGTAGATTCATATCCAGAGCGCTGGTATCACCAACTACGCCGAACAAGGATGCGTTCACGCCCTCGCTGGCGTGGATTTGATAGCCTCTAGCCTCTAATTGCGCCTTTAAACGGGATTTGTCTTCTACGGTTGCAGTGGGTTTAAATACAATAATCATAATAAAATCTCTCCTTTATAACTATACTACAATACTACAATGCCACACTCTAGTTAAAGCGAGAAATACTTCCACGCTAAAACGACAACACTACCAGCTCTAGCAAAACGCGCAGCAGCTAGCTGCCCACATTTTACTAAATCACTCCTACCTTTTTTCTACCTCCTTCTGGCCACGAGAATAAACTACTTACGCTTACATTTGCTATTAAAAAAGCAGGCTCCGTAAAAGAGCCTGCTTCAAAAGCATCGTAAAGATACAGATACAAATACATTTAACGGCTTCTATTACGTTCACTGCCATATGTTTTTTTCCATGCCAAATAACCGGTGCTAAAGTAATAGCTAAAGACCGGAGCATAATAAAAGCCGTATTCAGTTGCAGTGTTCATTTTGATAGAATCCATTATCTTCACCTGCAAAGTAATCTTGCCAATATAATTCAGCGATTAGGGTAATTTTACTGCTGTCAATGTATAACGTCAAGCAATTTTTTGCACTTTTGTTACATTTTACCTTTTCCCTATAAAAGTGTAACGGAGGTTACAGATTGGCGTTAACAGTAGCTAGCTCTAATAATATGTAAAAACTTGCTAATCCAGAAGAATGCTGACCAGATTATTGTTCAACTAAATAAATCCAATTTAATTTGCGTCGGTTTAGGAATAATCTCTATAACCTTAGTAATAGTACGCTCAGCAGAAAAATTACCCATTGCATCACTCTTTTGCACTATGCGACAACGAACCCTTAAGCGATCACCCTTACGAAAGGCTAATTCACCGCTTTCAATTTTTTGCCAAAATTCATCATCCTCAATCTTTGCCCAAAAGGTTACATCACCATCGGAAAAACGCCATTTTTGCTTTTCATCAAAAACAATGCCCACAATCTTTAAGCGCATTTCCAATTCTTGTACTAGCTCAGGCTC
>SFCN01000037.1 GCA_004558595.1 Phascolarctobacterium sp.
AGCCTTGTTGATACTAAGCACTTTCCTGCTGGCGAAGATTATGCAACCATCAAGGACAGCTATATCATCTTCATTACAGAACGTGATATTCTTGGTGGCGATTTGCCTTGCTATCATATTGACAGACGCATTCGTGAAACAGGCACAGCTTTTGGTGATGGCAGCTTTATCATCTATGTCAATGCTTCCAAGAAGAACGACGATACGCCACTCAGCAATTTGATGCATGATTTTTTCTGTAAGAATCCTAATGATATTAAAAACAAAGCACTAGCCGCCAAGGTTAGACACTTTAAGGAAGACGAAACGGGGGTCGATGAAATGTGTGAACTGATGCAAAAATTGGCAAATGAAGCCGCTGAGCAAGCAGTAAAAAAAGCGAAATATGATAACAGCGTAGAAATTGCAGAAAGAGCGCTGCACCGTGGTGCTTCTATTGATGATGTTCTCCACGATACAGAGCTTCCTCGTGACGAAGTAGAAGCAATCGCCGAACGCCTCGGCAAGAAAACCGCTTAACGCATTCCCATAGCAAAAACCGCTATCCACATCACTGGACAGCGGTTTCTTTTTTCACCAACACAAAAATCCCCCGACCATAGTCGAGGGATTTGTTTTGCTTAGAAATTATTTGCTATGTTCGCAAACTTGGTTGCCAACGGTGCAAGAAGTTTTGCAAGCGGATTGGCAGGAAGCCGGGCATTCGCCGCAGCCGCCGGTGCGCAGGGTCTTTTTCAGCATAGCTTTATTAACAGTTTGGATATGTTTTCTCATGTGTATTACCTCCAAAAGTAAATATTATTACTCCTATATTTTACCCTGTTTTGCTCCCTTTTGCAAGAGCTTTTTCTAACAGCCTTATTACAAATTACTATTCTACCGTTATAGATTTTACTTTTTCCAAAGCTTTAGGAATAGCTTTCCTTGCTGCTCTATCAGTAGACCCATTCATCATAGCATGGGATTTCCCTATTACTCTCTGCCTGTTATTAAAGACATACCCTTTCTGAGAGTGCTTATTAAACACTCTTAGAGTAACATCTAATTCTGCTTTAGTATCTATACCGCCTATCCAAAGATTCCAATTTTGTTTAACTTGAGCAACATCAACCCTAGCCAATACTATACCGTCATATTCACTATCTTTTAAAAATTCATCAAGTATAGGTTTGGTAAGTTTGACTTTTTTACCACTCTCTGCATAATCTCCCATAACAGCAAACTGGGGATTTGTTGCTTGCATTTGAGCCATTAAATCATCATATTTGGTTTCCCTAAACAAATCTAAATCAGCCAAAAACTGACCATCACCTTGAACTGTAACATAACTGGGCACTTTTTCTTGAATGCTATTGACAACCTCATCTAAAACCTTCTGTTCAAAGTTAGCATGTCCCTCTGAATCCAAATAAAAAGCAAATCTTAACTGATTCCTTCCAGCCCCCTGTTGAATACTTTGAATACGATCTTTAAAAGATGATTTATTCTCAGATTCAGCAAAACATGTTACAGATGTTGTCATAAAAAGCAGCATCATAAAAAAAACAGTGAGTTTTGATAATAGTTTCATATCTATCCCTCCCAAAAGGCTTATATTCATATTATACTCCTAAAGATTATCCCACACAAGTTCATTGATTAGTTTTTATTAGAAAACGAAAAATCTATTATAATTGTAACAACAAAACAAAAAAGCTTCCCGTTTCCACAGGAAGCCTTGCTTGTAAATGGAGCTGATGACCAGGATTGAACTGGTGACCTTATCCTTACCAAGGATACGCTCTGCCGACTGAGCTACATCAGCATATGAAATTGGTTGCGGGGGGCTTCGGGTTATGAGCCCGACGAGCTACCAACTGCTCCACCCCGCGATATGGTGGCGGCGCACGGATTCGAACCGCGGACACTGCGGGTATGAACCGCATGCTCTAGCCAACTGAGCTACGCCGCCGAAGTGTTGGTGGAGAGGGTTGGATTCGAACCAACGAAGCGAAACGCGGCAGATTTACAGTCTGCTCCCTTTAGCCACTCGGGAACCTCTCCATAGGCAACGTAGATATTATATTATATTCTCACTTTTTTGTCAAGTAAAATAACCGTGCTCGCGCAAAAAACTTACAAGCTCTGGCGCAACGCTTCGAACATCACAATGCCTGCAGCCATAGCCACATTCAAGGATTCTGCACGCCCGGCCATAGGTATATACACACGCTTATCCGCCGCCGCCAAGAGCCCCCTGCTGACTCCATTGGCTTCATTGCCCATCACAAAGGCCAAGCGACCATGCAAATCTGCCTTATACAAATTATCCGCTCCGTCAAGGCAGGTCACCAAGAGCTCATAGCCGGCGCTATGAGCGCTCTCGATGAAGTCCTCCTCCCCTACGCCAGCCAGCACCGGCACATGGAACAGGGAGCCCATAGAGGAACGCACCGTCTTAGGTGCGTAAATATCCACACTGCCCTTCAAGAGCACCAGTCCCCCAATGCCTGCGGCATCGGCTGTGCGCAGCATGGTGCCCACATTACCGGGGTCCCCCACTCTATCTAGAACAAGCAGCATCTTACCCTTAGCCAAAAGCTGATCCATGGAAGTTGACTGCATCCTGCACACCGCAATAATGCCCTGAGGCGTTTCTGTATCAGCAATTTTCTTTAGCACGGCGTCGCTCACGCAGGTCAATTTGACCTGCTGAGCTGCCGCCTCCTCCAGCGCAGCACGGGTCCTGTCGTCCTCGATGGCCGTGTAAAAAATGCTTTCCGCCTGCTTAGCGGCCACGGCCTCCTCCACTGTACGCAGTCCCTCTGCCAAAAACAGGCCCCGCTGTTGGCGGTGCTTCTTCAGCTTCAGCTCCGCCGCAGCCTTCACCTGGGGATTATTCACTGCCGTCAATTCCATTAGAAATCAACTCCCATCCGCTTCACACCCTCATGGGTACCTAAAACAATGATTTCGTCCTCAGGCTGAAAAACCTCCTGAGCCTTAGGATTAACAATGGTGCGTCCTTCTCTTTTAATAGCCACCACGTTCACATCATAACGACTACGCAAATCAGCCTCGATCAAGTTTTTGCCCACAAAATTCAAGGGAACCGGTAGGCTCATGACGCTGATCTCGCCGGAAAGCTCAATATAGTCCATGACACCGGCGGAAATCAAGTTATGGGCCACACGCTCACCCATATCCCGCTCCGCATAAACAACCTTATCAGCGCCAATCTTACTGAGCATAGCGCCGTGCAAATCGTTAATAGCCTTGGATACCACCTGCTTAATGCCCAGCTCCTTGAGAAGCATAGTGGACATCATATTGCGCTCCACGTTACCAATAGCCACCACCGCCACATCCACGTCCTCCAAGGGCAGGGATTGCAGGGTCTTGCGGTCGCTGGCATCGCCGCATACCACATAATTCAGCTGGGAACTAAAATCCTGCACCAGGCTTTCATCGCTGTCCAGAGCATAAACCTCATAGCCCATACCCTGCAGCGTCAGGGCCACGCTAGCCCCGAACAGGCCCAAGCCGGCCACCAAAAACTGTTTCCGTTTAACTTTACTCATCCTTCTACCTCTTTAACCAATCATGATATTCTCTGTAGGATAACGCAGCTTGTCCACCTTCTTATTAAAGAAGGACATGCCAAAGGTCAAAATACCGATACGACCAATAAACATGGTCACAATCAGCACCAGCTTGCACCAAGCATTCCACTCCGGAGTGATGCCGATGCCCATGCCCACCGTACCCATGGCCGAAAAAACTTCGAAAAGCACGAATTCAAAGGGATGCTTATTATTATCCAAGACCAGCAGCAAGAACACGGCCATAGTAATCCAGGAAATAGCCAGCAGAAAAACCGCCAAGCTTTTATTGATAACGCTAGTCTCAACCCTACGTCTAAAGAGCACTACATCCTTTTTATCACGAAGCAGCGCAAGAGTGGAAGCCAAAAGCACCGCAAAGGTAGTAGTTTTCACACCGCCACCGGTGGAGGTCGGGGATGCGCCCACGAACATCATGCCCATCATGAAGAACAGCGTCGCATGGCTCAGGGAAGCCAAATCGATCGTGTTGAAGCCCGCCGTACGCAGGGAAACGGACTGGAACAGGGAGGCCAACCATTGCTGTCCCGTCCCTACTCCGCCCAGAGTAGCGGCATTATGATGCTCCAGCAGCCAAATTAACAGCGTACCCACAGCCAAAAGAATAGCATTAACCACCAGCACGATTTTCGAATGCAAGGTCAGCCCTTTCCAAGAACGCTTTTGTAAAAGATCATCGATAACGGTAAAGCCCAGTCCACCAATAAGAATGAGCATGATAAAGCAAAGATTCAGCGCCACATCACCTTGAAAGCCCGTTAAGCTCTCGTAATTGCCCACTAAATCAAAGCCCGCGTTACAAAAGGCCGAAATAGCGTGCCAATAGCCCCAATAGATGCCCTTATAGCCCATATCCATAGAAAAATAGAAGTACAGCGCCAGCAGGGTGCCGAAGAAAAATTCCAAGAAAAAGGTATATTTGAACACACTCATGGCAACCCGCATTACGTCCCCCGGGTCATCCTGATTCAAGGAGTCCTGCACTAAAAGCCTTTGGCGAATATTCATCTTACGATGCAAGCCAAAATTAAAAAGGGTCGTGATGGTCATAATGCCGATGCCGCCCACCTGAATCAGGAAGATCAAAACCATTTGCCCAAAAAGGCTCAAATCCTTACCCGTGTCCCACACAGCAAGTCCAGTTACGCAGGAGGCCGAGGTGGCTGTAAAAAAGGCATCCAAGGTATTACCCCACTGCCCATCGCTGTGGGAAATAGGTAGACTCAAAAGAAAGGTGCCTAGCAGAATCAAAAGGACAAAGGACATGCCAATCAGAGTGCTGCGGTTAATGGCAGCGATTCTGCGCATAATGCGGCGATAATGCAGCCTTTTTTGATAGCGAATCAGCTGATTACGCTCGAAATCGCTTGTTGCTTCCTTTGTTAGCTCATGTGCAATGGATTTACGCATGCCTTTCCTCCTTTCTCTTGTTATGGCAAATAATGTTACTAACTTAATATTATACTAATATTAAACTAGAACGTCAATTTTAGATATAAAAAAGCCCGTCCCATATTTCAGGAACGGACTTACATTAACTCAAAATTGGCTAGAAGGTACCAGATACGAGGCGCGGCGACGACGGCGTACACATTAGTACTCCTAGGAGTCGCAACGAAGTAGATGGTGCCTTATAGACGATTTTTACAGAGCAGCTTTGGCAGCTTCCACCAATTTAGCGAAAGCAGCTGCGTCGAAAATAGCCATGTCAGCCAGAACTTTGCGGTTCAGGTTGATGCCAGCCTTGCTCAGGCCGCAGATGAAACGGCTGTAGCTCATGCCGTTAGCACGGGTAGCAGCGTTGATACGAGCGATCCACAGACGACGGAATTCACGCTTTTTAGCACGACGGTCGCGACGAGCATAGCTCAGAGCTTTCATTACCAGCTCGTTAGCTTTTTTGAATTGCTTGCTGCGAGAACCATAGTAGCCTTTAGCCAGTTTCAGAATGTGTTTATGACGACGATGAGCGGTTACGCCCACTTTAACTCTTGCCATTTGTAATATCCTCCTTTAAAATCTCTAATAATTAAGCGTAGGGGAGCATCTTTGCAACATGCTCTTTATCAGTCTTGTGAACCAGAGCTGCTTTGCGCAGGTTTCTCTTACGTGCAGGAGATTTATGTTCGAGAATGTGGCTCTTGAAGTTTTTAAAATGTTTGAATTCACCAGAAGCGGTTTTCTTGAAGCGCTTTGCAGCAGCTCTACGGGTTTTCATTTTCGGCATGGTTATTTCCTCCTCTATTATTTAGCAGGTTTAGGCGCAACAATCATAATCATGTTTTTGCCTTCTAATTTGGGCACTCTTTCTACAACGGCAATTTCTTTTAACTGCTGTGCCATTTTATTCAGCAGTACTTCGCCAAGCTCAGGATGGGACAGCTCGCGACCACGGAACATGATGGTAACCTTTACCTTGTCGCCATCCTCCAGGAAACGGACTGCATTCTTGTACTTAACGTTAAAGTCGTGGTCCTCGATGCCGGGGCGCAGCTTCACTTCTTTAATGTCGAAGGTTTTTTGCTTCTTACGGGCTTCCTTTTCACGTTTTTGTTGCTCGTAACGGAACTTGCCGTAGTCCATAATTTTGCACACGGGCGGTTTCGCTGTGGGAGCAATCTCAACTAAATCTAAATGTCTTTCCACTGCCAGTTGTTGGGCTGCACGACCGGACATAATGCCAAGCTGTTCGCCATCAGCAGTAATAACACGCACTTCACGCGCACGAATTTCTTCGTTGATACGCAAGCTTTCTTTGGCTATGACAATTCACCTCCAGGGACACTAGGTAAGCGGACTGCTTACAAAAATAAAAGCGGGCAGAACATAATCCACCCGCAGAAAAATATCATATCCAACCCTGTCGAGTGCTGACCGCAAGGTGAGAAGCGGGAGGCTTCTGCTTTGTTACCTGAATATGATACCATATTGTAAAGTTTGTGTCAACAATTATTTTATTTTTTTGCTTTAGAATCCACTACATCCTTCAGGATGGCTTCAAAGGCTTCAAAGCTCATAGCGCCCATGTCGCCCTCGGTGCGGTTACGCGGGGAAACAGTCTTGTTTTCCATATCCCGGTCGCCCACAACTAGCATATAGGGAACCTTTTCCAGCTGGCCTTCGCGAATCTTCTTGCCAATCTTCTCGTTGCGAGCGTCCACGGTTACGCGGTAGCCCTCGCTCTCAAGCTTGCGAGCCAGCTCATAGCAATAATCAGCGGCGCGATCGGTTACGGGCAGGAAGCGTACCTGCTCCGGAGCCATCCAGGTGGGCAGAGCGCCGGCATAGGTCTCGATCAAGTAAGCCAGAGTACGCTCGTAGCAGCCTAAGGAAGTACGGTGAATGATGTAGGGCAGCTTCTTTTCGCCGTTTTCATCCACATAGTACATGCCAAATCTTTCAGCCAGCAGCATATCGATTTGGATAGTTACGATGGTATCCTCCTTGCCGAACACATTGTGGAATTGAATATCCAGCTTGGGTCCGTAGAAGGCGGCTTCATCGATACCAATTTCATAGTTTACGCCCAGGTCGTCCAGGATTTTGCCCATAACAGCCTGCGCGTGCTCCCATTGCTCAGCGGTGCCCTCGTACTTGTTGTTGGGGTTAGCAGGATCCCATTGGCTGAAGCGGAAGGTGCATTTATCCAGCATGCCCACGGTGTCCAGCACATATTTAGCCAAGTCCAGGCAGCCCTTGAATTCTTCTTCCAATTGGTCCGGACGCAGAATCAAATGGCCCTCGGAAATAGTGAATTGACGCACGCGGATCAGGCCGTGCATCTCGCCGCTGTCCTCGTTGCGGAACAGGGTGGAGGTTTCGCCTAAGCGCATGGGCAGCTCACGATAGGAGCGTTGACGGTTCAGGAAAACCTGATATTGGAAGGGGCAGGTCATGGGGCGCAGAGCGAAGCATTCCTTGGTTTCGTCATGGGGGTCACCCAAAATAAACATGCCGTCCAGATAGTGATCCCAGTGGCCGGAAATACGATACAAATCACGTTTAGCCATGAGCGGAGTCTTGGTCAGCAAATAGCCACGCTTTTGCTCCACATCCTCAATCCAGCGTTGCAAAAGTTGGATTACGCGAGCTCCCTTCGGCAGCAGGATGGGCAGACCTTGGCCAATATAATCTACAGTGGTGAAGTATTCCAAATCACGGCCCAGCTTATTGTGGTCACGCTTCAGGGCTTCAGCCTGCTGCGCCAGATATGCGTCCAGCTCTTCCTTCTTGGGGAAGGCCACGCCGTAAATACGCTGCAGCATTTTGCGTTTAGAATCGCCACGCCAGTAAGCGCCGGTAGCGCTGGTCAGCTTAATAGCGTTGCCCTTAATGCGACCGGTGGAGTCCAGGTGGGGACCGGCGCACAAATCGGTGAAATCGCCCTGCTTATAGAAGCTGATAACAGCGTCCTCGGGCAGATCGTTAATGAGCTCTACTTTATAGGGCTCTTCCTTCTCTTCCATGAATTTGATAGCTTCAGCGCGAGGCAGCTCAAAGCGTTCTAATTTGAGCTTCTCCTTGCAGATTTTGCGCATTTCCGCTTCCAGAGCGGTTAAATCCTCAGGAGTGAAGGGAACCGGAGTATCGAAATCATAATAGAAGCCGTTGTCGATGCTAGGGCCGATGGCCAGCTTAACCTCGGGGTGTAATCTTTTCATAGCCTGAGCCAAAACATGGGAGCAGGTATGCCAATAGGTTTTGCGATAGTCTTTGTTTTCAAAGGTAAATTGATTTTCTTCAGACATTTTACTATTCCTCCTATACCATATATCTGAACAGTGTGCGGGAAATAATCCGGGCAAAAAAATAAACCCCGATCCCACACTCAAGGGACGGAGTTATCCGCGGTTCCACCCTCATTGACGCATGTAGTGACATACGCCCACTCGGTATCGTTAACGCCGATAGTACGGACTGGCATACTTGCATCGAACAATGCGTTCCGCAGTCAGTTTGAAGGCGGTGCGCCCAGCGTATTACCCTGCCGCTCTCAGCCTTGGCGGCATTTTCTGTGGGGATAGCCCGTAGGCAGTTCCTTCGCATTACTGTTGTGTATCAACTTATGGTGTAATTATAGCACAATGATAGAACTTGTCAAGGTTTCGCTAGAAAAAAGCGAAAAAAGGAGATAGGTTTCGCGCCTATCTCCTCATTTTAGCCTTTATAAAAATCAGTCATGCTTGTTCTTTTGCATAATACGCTCCAGCTCCTGCATGAAGTTCTTCACGTCTGCGAACTGACGGTATACGGAAGCGAAGCGCACATAGGCGATTTGATCCGTCTCCTCCAGATGCTGCATTACCAGCTCGCCGATGCGAGCGCTCTCTACCTCGCTCTCACCGTTCATGCGCAGCTCACGCTCCACGCTGTCGGCGATTTCCTGCACCTTTTCGTAGGGCACGGGGCGTTTTTCGAAGGCCTTCAAAAGACCTCCCAGCAACTTTTTGGCATCGAACAGCTCCCTGCGTCCATCCTTCTTGCTAACAACCAAGGGAGTTTCCTCATACTTTTCGTAGGTCGTGAAGCGACGACCACAATCGGGGCACTCCCGCCGTCTACGGATGGAGGTACCATCCTCCACGGCACGACTATCTATAACACGACTGTCTCGGTATGAGCAAAACGGACACTTCATACTGTTCTCCTCCTAAAAATTATCTGCGCAGCCAAGGCGGAATCTCGTTACCGCCGTTAAAACCATTGATCACGCCAGAGCTCGGTCTTTTATCTGCTTCGGGGCTTTTAATGGTAGTTGCATTCTTCAGGGTAGGATTTTTCTTTTCAAAGCCGGTGGCGATAACAGTTACGCGAATCTCATCCTCCAGAGCCTCGTCAATAACTGCGCCAAAGATAATATTGGCATTGGGGTCCACAGCCTCGGTAATAATTTGCGAAGCCTCGGTTACGTCGAACAGGCTCAGCTCCTTGCCGCCGGTAATATTGAACAGCACGCCCATAGCACCGTCCACAGAAGCCTCCAGCAGGGGGCTCTTAATAGCAGCCTCGGCCGCAGCCTTAGCGCCACCCTCGCCCTTGGCGGTACCAATGCCCATGAGAGCGCTGCCGGCGTTGGTCATAATGGTCTTAACGTCAGCGAAGTCCGCATTAATCAGACCCGGTACGCCAATCAAATCGGAAATACCCTGCACGCCTTGACGCAGCACGTCATCGGCGATGCGGAAGGCATCCAGCATGGAGGTACGACGATCAATAACCTGCAGCAGACGGTCATTGGGAATGGTGATCAGGGTATCAACCTTTTCCTTCAGCTTCACAATACCATTTTCTGCTTGGTTCATACGACGACGACCTTCAAACATGAAGGGCTTAGTCACAACGCCCACGGTAAGAGCGCCCACCTCTTTAGCGCACTCCGCTACCACATGAGCGGCGCCGGTACCGGTGCCGCCACCCATACCAGCGGTCACGAAAACCATATCCGCACCCTTCAGAGCCTCTACGATTTGCTCACGGGATTCCTCACAAGCCTTTTCGCCGATTTCCGGATTAGCGCCTGCGCCCAGACCCTTAGTCAGCTTTTCGCCAATTTGGATTTTATTTTCAGCCTTGGACAAGAGCAAGGCTTGGGCATCGCAATTCACAGCGATGAACTCCACGCCGCGAACTCCAGCCGTAATCATTCTGTTGACAGCGTTGTTACCGCCGCCACCTACACCAATAACCTTAATATTGGCTAGGTTTTCAAAGGTAGTTGCCACATCATCAAACATATTCCACGTCCCCCTTAAATATTGGGTATCATTATTGATAAATATCTAGATTTAGTATTCTTCCACATCAAATGCCATTTTTCCTGCTTGAGAAAAAAATTATTTTCCCATGTACAATCTGCGGATAACGCCAATATTTTGGAAGATACGCATGCCGAAAATCAGAATGGCCACCATATATAGATCAATGCCAATCATATTGCCTGCATAGCATAAAAAGGCAGCCAAAATACCATTAATAAAAAAGCCGGAAATAAAAACCTCCGTATCGTAATTGCTGGCCATAGAGGCGCGAATACCACCTAAAACAGCATCAAGGCCCGCCATCACCGCCACAGCCAGTAAGCGAGCATATTCAGGGGGTATGCTGTAAGGACAATAAATTCCGGCGATAACACCGATGACTAGGCCAATTATCGCAGCATAAATCATTCCTGTCCCTCCTTGGTCTCAACGCTCTTGGCGTATTCAAAATTACGCGGCGCCTTCAAGGCAGGGATCTGCACCTTGTCCTGGGACTTGATTTTAACCTGAATCCCCCAAAACTCGAAGGTTTCTACCACGCCACCCCTGAGGCGCAGAGCGCTAGTCAAGGTTTTGGGCGCGCCAATAGCCTTAATCACATAGGGCGGAGCGCTGCGAATATTGTTCACCGAAACAGTGGGCCCGGCGCAACGTACCTCGCTCATAGCCACGATACGCTGGTCGTTCAGGGAAATGGCCTCAGCGCCGGCGGCGCGCAGCTCGTTCAGCACACGCAGCAAATCCTCATCATGAATGATGTAAAGATTGGGGTTTTCGTTAGCTTTTTTTGGAATAGCGCTGTCGTCCAGCACCACCTCGATGCCTGCTCCCTCCACTGCCGTGGTGCCAGCAAGCAGCTGCAAACGCTCCTGACCATGGTCCTTAGCTCTATCGGCGCCCTTTTTGCGCAGCTCGTTGATTTCCTGCAGCAGGTGCTTGTTTTCCGTTTCCATGGCTTTTAAGCGCTCCGATAAATCCTCCACTCGGTCCATACGAATGGTCCTTTGCTGTACCGTGACCTTATACTGTACGGACAGCATAAAGCCCAATACCATGAATACGATGGCAATCAAAACCTTGCCCTGTAAATCCATAGTAAAAATCTGTTTCATTCTTCCACCCTCATTTTTTCTCCTCTTTAGGTATCAGCTTAATGTATGGTTTAGCAAAGGTTAAATCAATATATTCAGCTTGAATATTTTTATTTTTGATTTCGCTAAAGACCGTCATGAAAACCACTGCCTTTTCCGGCAGCTTTTGCACCGGCCCTAGCAAAATTGGGAAGCTTCCCCGCATACGCAGCTTGGCCTCCTGTCGATTGTCGATGGCAATCTCCGCAATGCGGTCCCGCGCCTCGCCGCTCAGCTGCTGCAGGAACTGCAGGATGTACATTACGTTTTGATTGTCCACCTTGTCCCCTAAAAAAACATTACCACATTGAGCTCCGGCTAAAACGGGAGCTCTTGCATCGGGAATACCCGTTGTCACGTTCATTACCAGGCCGTTGAAGTCCAGCTGCAGGTAGCTGCGATAGGAGTTGGCCACATATAGGGCTGGCTCCCTCTCCTCCACGTAGACCTCGTAATTGGCGGGCCAGTGGTAGTCCACCCGTGGGTTTTGAAAGCGTATGTCGTGCTTTAAGGCGTCCAGCAGACGGCTACGACTTACGTTGAAGAAGTTGAAGGGAGGGGCGCTGCCACCAAGCTCTATGGCTTCCTGCTCCGTGAGCAGGCTGGAGCCATGGATGGTGATGGAGCCGATGGCCAGTCCCGGCTGGTGGATGTAGTTCCAGCCATATTGCAGACCATAGCCTACTAGAACAATAGTTATAAGGCGGCCGAGAATGCGCAAGCGCCTGCGCCTTTTGTGCTGACGCAGTCTTTCCTGCATAGTTTCCATCCCACCGCCTCCTTTCTAATCGCTAGGAACTAACATTATAATAATGTTTATATCGTGGAGTGAATAGAAATTTTAGCTTATGAGTGGTTGGTACAATAGAAGCAAGGTTTCGAAAACGTAAATCTTTTTGCGAACAGATTGGACACCGCAGCGACCTGATTGTACCCCACGAAATAAGCGTTATCCCCAAGGGGACAGCTCCCTGCACAATTTCTGCTGCGTGCGCGGCACTTGCACAAATTGGCGACTCGCTTGAGAAATTTCTTTTGAACGAAACGATATAAATATTATTATATTATTTATTTCGCACTTAACAGGATACGCTCACATAGGTCGGGGAAAGATATGCCCACTGCGGCAGCAGCCTTAGGCACCAAGCTGGTCGCGGTCATGCCGGGGACAGTATTGGCCTCCAGCACATAGCCTTGATTGCGCTCGTCCAGCATCACATCAATACGCGCCACGCCACTTAAGCCCAACACCCTATAGGCAGCCATAGCTAAATTCTGCACATGAGCAGTAACCTCTTCACCTAAGGGAGCAGGACAGTGATAATCCGTAGCGCCCTTGGTATATTTAGAATGGAAATCATAAGCGCCACTGTGAGGCGCGATCCAGATCACGGGCAAGGGCCGCACCTGACCCTTTTCCTCCATCAGAGCCACAGTCAATTCCTTGCCCTTAATGCATTCTTCCACTAAAACATTTTCAGAATAGGAAAAGGCTTCCTTGAGGGCAGGCTCGATTTCCTCGGCCTCCTTGGGAATAACTACGCCGATGCTGGAGCCCTGAGTAGCAGCCTTAATGACGACGGGCAGACCAAAAGCCTCCAAAATATGGGCCTTTAAAGCGGCCAAATCCCCCACTTCACGCTTGTTAATAATCAAGCAGCGAGGCGTGGAAATACCTGCGGACTGCAAAAAACGCTTCGTAGCAGACTTATCCATGCTTACAGCGCTGGCCAAAACACCGCAGCCGGTGTAGGGAATCCCCGCTGCCTCTAAAATACTCTGCAAACGGCCATCCTCGCCGTACTTACCATGGACAGCATTAAAAACTACCTTGGCGTTCATAGCGTTCAAGGTGGTGATGAGACGGTCAGGAACCAGCTCCACCTCCTTGGCGTTATAGCCCTTTTCCCTCAAAGCGGTGGCGATAGCCCCACCAGTAATGCGAGAAATATCTGCTTCAGAGGAGGGTCCTCCCAGTACAACGGCAACAACATCGCTCTTATTAATCATTTTGCATTACGCTCCAATTCTCTTACTAATTCCTCGCCGATTTTGAAAACATCACCGGCGCCGATGGTCATAATCAAATCCCCAGCCTTAGCCTGCCCCTGCAGGTACTCCTCTGCCTTGTAAAGACGGGGAATATAGAGCACCTTTTGACCGGTAGCAGCCTGAATCCCCTCGGCCAGCTTAGCGCTGTTAACGCCGGAGATGGGGTCCTCCCCTGCCGCATAAACATCTACGACAATCAGTTCATCGCAACCCTTAAAGCATTGGCAGAACTCGTCGAACAAAAGCTTGGTGCGAGTGTAACGATGGGGCTGGAACACGCACAATAAGCGCTCCGGCTTAGTTTGCAGAGCAGCCTTCAAGGTAACGCCGATTTCCGTGGGATGATGGGCATAATCGTCCACAATCCACACGCCGTTTACCTTGCCCTTGGTTTCGAAGCGACGCTTCGCGCCGCCAAATTTTTTCAGAGAAGCTAAAATAGGCTCCACAGCGATGCCCATTTCCCTAGCGGCCGCGAAGGCGCCCATGGAATTGAGCACATTATGGCGACCAGGCACAATCAATTGCACCTCGGTGACAAATTCGCCATGGCAATATAAATCATAGGTGGTACCATTAACACCATAGGAAATATTCTTAGCGATATAATCGGCCTCTTCGCCCTCCATACCGTAGGTCAGCACGGTCTTATCCGTTTCCTTAGCCAAACGACGCAGCTTAGGATTATCAGCGCACAAAATAGCCTTGCCGCCTTCGCGGATATTGCCCAAGAATTGCTTAAAGGCTTGGTAAATATTTTCCTCGGTGCCGTAATGGTCCAGATGGTCATCTTCAATATTGGTAACAACGGCTAAATGAGGATAGAACTTCAGGAAGGAGCCATCGCTTTCATCAGCCTCAGCGATAACATGGGGACCGGCGCCATTAATCGCGTTGCCCCCTAGGCTAGCCACCTCGCCGCCGATAACCACGGTGGGATCCACGCCGCTCTCTACGGCGATGCAGGAAATCATCGCGCTGGTAGTGGTTTTGCCGTGAGCGCCGGCAACAGCCACACCATCAGCATTATTCAAAAGCGCAGCCAAAACATCGCTGCGGTGCAGCACGGGAAGGCCCTTTTGCTTAGCTGCCACCAGCTCCGGATTATTGGCATGAATAGCCGTGGAAATAACTACTCCATCAGCATCGTTTACTTGGCAGGCATCATGTCCCATGAAGACTATGGCCCCCTCCTCCGCCAAATGCGCGGACATGTGACCAGCGTTCAAATCAGAGCCGCTCACGTCGTAACCACGTTTAATCAGCACATAGGCCAAGGCGCTCATACCGGCGCCGCCGATGCCGATAAAATGTATATTATGCAGATTAGCTAACTTGTTCTCAGCCACGGAATACCCTCCCTATTCTTTAATCAGAGCCAATGCCCCTTTGGCAATGGTCTCTGCCGCCTGCGGCTTACCCAAGCTTTTGGCAGCCGCCCGCATCTTCTCCAATTCCTTAGCATGTAAAAGCAGGTGCTCAATGGCCTCCAAAATCCGCTCGCCGTTGAGCTCCTTATCCAAAATAACTCTTGCGGCGCCCTTAGCCTCCACCGCTCTGGCGTTAAACTCCTGATGGTTCGCCGTAGCATAGGGGTAAGGAACCAGAACTGAAGGCACTCCCTTGGCCATCAGCTCCGCCAGACCGATAGCTCCGGCCCGGAACACCGCCAAATCCGCGGCCGCCAAGGCCACGGGCATATTATGTAAATAGGGCTTGATAAGAATATTATCTCCCACTCCGCCCCGTTTATTAATCTCCTGCATGTATTTTTCATAGTTCACTTCACCGGTAGCATGCAGGATTTGCACATCCTGTCTTCCCGAGAGAGCCAGCTCCGCCTCCAGCATAGCCGTGTTAATGCTGCGAGCGCCTCTACTGCCGCCGGACACCAGAATCGTCGTCTTCTCCGGGTCCAGCCCCAGCTCCTTAAGAGCAGCCAGCCGCTCATGCCGCAGAATTTCCGTGCGGATGGGGTTGCCCGTATAGACCAGCTCGGCCTTACCATGAAAATATTTGGCTGCCTCCTTATAGCCCAAAAAGACCTTGCTCACATAACGGGACAAAATCTTATTGGTCACACCGGGCATGGCGTTCTGCTCCTGAATGCAGCAGGGAACGCCATGTAAGGCTGCCATAAACACGATGGGCCCGCAAACGTAGCCGCCGGTACCGATAACTAAATCCGGCCGTTCCCTTTTGATAATTCGCCAAGCATCGTACAAGCCGGAAAACAGCTTGCCCACGCTACGCAAAGTATCAAGGCTCAAACTACGTCTGAAGCCCGCTACCTCTATGAATTTCAAAGGGTAGCCATAACGGGGAATGATATCCTTCTCCAGACCCTCCTTAGTACCAACAAAGCTAATCTCCGCCTTGGGATTAAGCCTTTTGATTTCATCGGCGATGGTCAGAGCGGGATAAATATGTCCTCCGGTGCCCCCACCGGAAAGAATGACCTTCACTTTGCTTCCTCCTCCCTTACTCGGGCAAAGCATTTACCAATTTTTTAAAATAGCGTCCACGCTCAGGATAATTCTTAAACATATCATAGGACGAGCAAGCAGGGGAAAGCAGTACCACCTGAGGTGGCTCAGCCATGGCATAGGCCTTGTCAACCGCATCCTCGAAGGATGTGGCCAGAAGAATATTGCCCACGCCTGCAGCCTTGGCCGCCTCATAAAAGCGCTCCTTAGCCGCGCCTAAAAGGATCAGCCCATCGCATTTTTCCTTCACTAGCGCCATCATGGGCTCCAGCTCCGTCAGCTTGTCGTGGCCACCGGCCAAGAGGATAATATGTCCCTTGGGAAAGGCCTCTAAAGCCTTGATGGCCGAGTCCGTATTGGTGGCCTTGGAATCATTGTAGTAGGGCACGCCCTTAATGGTGCGCACATACTCCAAACGATGCTCGATGCTGCGGAAATGTCTTAGCACATCGGCCATCTCCTCCACGGGAACCTTGGCGAAGAAGCCACAGGCGATAGCCGCCAGCACATTTTCCTCGTTGTGACCGCCAAAAAGATGCAGCTCGTCTATATTACAAACAACCTTCGTTGTATTATTCCATTTTATCACAAAATTACCATTTTGCATAAAAATTCCTTGGGGCAAAATGGTTTTTCTACTAAAATAGCAAATCGTGCCCTCGCTGTCCTTAGCCCAGCTTCTTACCTCCGGGTCATCGTAGTTCAGCACAGTGATTTGACCAATGCTTTGATAACGAAAAATATTCTTTTTGGCCTCGCCATAAGCTGCCATAGTATGATGGCGCTCCAAATGGTCCGGCGTTAAATTTAAAACCACCGCGATATCGGGCCGGAAGGTGCTGACCTTTTCCAATTGGAAGCTGCTGAGCTCCGCCGCCAGCCATGCCTCCTCTGGCAGTCCCTCCACCTCCTTGGACAGAGCGAGACCAATATTGCCGCCCACGGCCGAAGGCACGGGCAGTCGCTTGAACATTTCGCCCACAATGGTAGTGGTGGTAGTCTTGCCATTAGTGCCGGTGATAGCCGCCATATGGCCCTCATAGAGCCTATAGGCCAGCTCCACCTCGCTGATGACCTCTACGCCCTGCACCAGCTCAGCCAAGAGCACATTCACATTGTCGCAGGGCACGCCCGGCGACAGCACCACCATGCCAGCCTCCGCCAAGGTCTTGGCGTAAGCATCGGCGCCGATAATCAAGTCGCCGCCCACAGCTCTCAGAGCAGCTAAGAGCTGCTCATCAAGAGCGCAGGGGCTATCATTATACAAATACACACGCTGTCCACGACGGGCCAGCACCTCAGCCGCTCCCCGGCCGCTGATGCCTGCGCCATAGACAATTATAGCTCTATCCTTATTCTGATCCACGCCCGTCATGCTAAGCGCCTCCTCGTATCTATTAGCCTTAGAATACTATACGGTCCTCACCTTATAAAACAGCCGCTAACCACAGCCATAAGCCCACAGCGGAAAGCAGCACACTTACCAAGGTGAACACCTGTACCACCTTGACCTCATTCCAGCCGCCCAGCTCAAAATGGTGATGCAAGGGAGCCATGCGGAAAAAGCGCTTGCCCCCGGTCATCCGGAAATAACCCACCTGAATAATTACGCTGGTGGCCTCGGCCACATAGATGCCACCGATAATCACTAAAAGCAGCTCCGTGTGGGTCAATAGCGCCAACGCAGCCACGCCGCCGCCCAAGGCCAAGCTACCCGTGTCGCCCATGAAAACCTGGGCCGGATGGCGATTAAACAGCAAAAAGCCTACGCAAGCGCCGGTTAAGCCCAGGGCGAAGCCGCTCACGTCCAGCATGCCCTGCATATAAGCGATAAAGGCGAAGGCCAAGGTTACCGGAATGCTTACGAAGGAAACCAGTCCATCCAAGCCGTCCGTCAAATTTACCGCGTTGGTAGTACCAACCAAAAGGATGAACGCTAAAGCATAATAAGCCCAGCCAAAATCTACAGTTACATTCAGCAGTGGCACCCACAGACTGGTATCCTGCAGATGGGTTTCGGCGAAATACACGTAGGCCCCGGCCAAAATAAATTGTAAAAGGAATTTTTGCTTAGCGGTCAAGCCCAAATTACGCTTCATAACCACCTTAATATAGTCGTCAATGAAGCCAATTACCGCATGGCCCACGGTCAGCACCAGAGCGATGAGCACATGGGGCGTGAATTTGCCCCAGAGCAGCCCCAAAACCAAGGCCGCCAGCATCATCAGGCCGCCCATGGTGGGCGTGCCGCTTTTTTTCATATGGCTGGCAGGTCCACACTCGCGAATGGACTGGCCAAATTTTAATTTATGCAGATACGGTATCAGCACCGGACCTAGCAGGGCACACACAATAAACGCGGTGACCGGAATCAAAGCTAGCTTTAACATTCTCTTCCCCCTCAAAAAAATCTATTTAAACATTTCTAGCATTTTGCCAACCTGCATGGAGTTGGAGCCCTTTAATAAAATGATATCTCCGGCATCGGCCATAAAGCGCAGCTTATCCGCTGCCTCCTGACGGCTTTCGCAGTGGAAGGTCTTGCCACCCAGCTTAGTTACCTCATCAGAAATATAGGCAGCATCCCTACCGTAGGTTAATACGTAATCCACGCCATATTCCACGGCCCACTTGCCCACGCGGCGATGAGCGTCCTCGCTGATCTCGCCCAGCTCTAGCATATCCGCCAGCACGGCAATGGTGCGTCCCTTGCCGCGATTGGCCTTCTTAGCCTCGGCCAAGGTCTTCAGCGCCGCCTCCATGGAGGCCGGGCTGGCGTTATAAGCGTCGTTGATAAAGGTAATGTCGCCAATATAGATAATCTCTTGGCGACTGCCGGTGAGGCGCGCCGTGGCCAAGGCCTTGGCGCTGGCCTCCATGTCCACCCCATAGCAGGCAGCGCCTGCTATGGCGGAAAGAGCGTTATACACATTGTGCTCGCCGATGAGCTGTAAGCGTACCTTCACGCTTCTGCCGGTAGCTTTTTCGGTGCAGGTAAAGGTAGTGCCCATGGCAGAGGTCGCGATTTCGCTGCCGCGATAATCGCAGTTCTCGCCCAAGCCGAAATATACCACCTTAGCCTTAGTTTTAGACGCGGCCTTCAGCACATAGGTGTTATCGCCGTTGAGCACGGCGAAGCCGTCCTCAGGTAGGTCCACCACGATCTCGCTCTTAGCCTTGCCGATATTTTCCATGCTGCCCAAAAGCTCCATGTGGGTTTCACCTACATTGGTGATCAAGCCGCTGTCGGGCTCGGCGATTTGGCACAGCTCCGCGATTTGTCCCAAACCGCGCATGCCCATTTCCACTACCGCGATATCCGTATCCGGCTTAATGGACAGCAGGGTTTTAGGCAGACCAATTTCATTGTTAAAATTACCTTGGGTTTTGACGACCTTGTATTTCGTGCTTAAGCAGGCCGCCAATAAATCCTTAGTAGAGGTTTTGCCGTTGGAGCCCGTAATAGCGAAAACCTTCAGGCCCTTTCGCTGGCGCCGATAGGCGCGAGCCATGGCCTGATAGGCCTTCAGCGTATCCTCCACCTTGAACACAGCCACGCCTGCCGGCAGTGGCTCGATAGCATGGGAAATAACCACGCCTGCAGCTCCCAATTCCACTGCCTTGGCGCAATAATCATGACCATCAAAATTACCGCCCTTTAAGGCTACAAATAGCTCGCCGGGCTGTACCGCACGGGAGTCGGTGGTCACACCGGTAAAGGCGAAATCCTCCCTGGCAGCGCCGGTAGCAGCTATGATTTCACTGGCCTTTAGCATTTTTTATCACTCCAATATTCTAAAACAACCTCTTTATCGTCGAAATGAATAGTTCTATCCTTCAAAATCTGGTAATTCTCATGACCCTTGCCGGCAATAAGAATTACGTCCTCGGCAGCAGCGTGAGCCAAAGCGAAGTTGATGGCTTCCCTTCTATCGGAAAGACGGAAAACCTCCTTGCCCTCTGGCACATTTTGCAGCGCCGTAAAGATTTCATCAATAATGCGCTCCGGGTCCTCGGTACGGGGATTGTCGCTGGTAACCACTACCTTATCCGCCAGCTTCAGGGCCAAGCCGCCCATAATGGGGCGCTTCTTATTGTCCCTGTCACCGCCGCAGCCAAAGACAACCCATAGCTTACCGCGCGTAATGGAGCGAGCGGTATGCAACACGTTCTCTAAGCCGTCAGGAGTATGGGCATAGTCCACGATGACGGTATAGGGCTGGCCGTCCTCCACCAGCTGGAAGCGACCGGGCACCCCGTCAAAGCCGTCCAAAACGGCCACAATGGTCTCCTTGCTGATGCCCTCGGCCAGCATGGCGCCTACGGCGCTCATGACGTTGTAAACGTTGAACTCGCCGGTAATCTTTAGCTCTAAATCCATTTCGCCCACGGGTGTGGCCAGCGCCAGCTGCATATGCTTGGGAGCCACCGTAAAGCGCAGGGGATGGATATCGTTTTCCTCACCCTTGCCATAGGTCCAAGCCCTGGCCTTAGTACGCGCCTTGATAACGGCGGAGCTGGGGTCGTCCATGTTAAAAACAGCGTTTTTATTGGTCTTATTCCCATCGGTCAGATGCTCAAACAGCAAGCTTTTGGCATCGCGATAGTTTTCCATAGTCTTATGAAAATCCAGATGGTCCTGGGTAATATTGGTCAAAACGGCGCAGTCATATTCAATACCGGCCACACGCTTTAAGGCTAAAGCATGACTGGAAACCTCCATCACGCAGTAATCGCAGCCAGCGCAGACCATGGCATAGAGGGTCTTTTGCAAATCCACCACATCCGGGGTGGTGTTATGACTGACGGTTTCCTCATCCTCAATCATGATGTTAATGGTGCCGATAAGGCCCACCTTGTGCCCTGCCTTGCGCAAAATCAGGCGAATGATATTGGTAGTCGTGGTTTTGCCATTGGTGCCGGTTACGCCCACCATACGCAGGCGTTTGCCGGGATAATCGTAAAAATAGGGAGTAATGAGCTCCATGGCGGCGCGTGTGTCGGGCACTACCAGCAGGGTAACGCCTTCGGGAGGCTCTTGAGGTACCTCCTCCACCAGAGCGGCCACAGCGCCCTTTGCGGCCGCCATGGGTAAAAATTTATGACCATCTACGGTTGCGCCTCTCAGGGCGATGAACAGGCTGCCCGCCTGCACAGTGCGAGAGTCCGCAGTGATATCGGTAATAATCTTCTCAGCGCTGCCTAAAATCTTCACCTCAGGCAGTAAACTAAGGAGCGAAGCTAAACTCTTTTCCATGCGAGAAACCTCCTAAATTGAAAGGGCAGCCAAAGTGGCTGCCTCCCCCGAAAATCTTATGCAAATTATATCACAAAACACTATTTATGGCTATGCTTATTTCGCCGCAACAGCCAAAGAGTTCATATTATTTTTCTGTTCTAGGGCTTTAACGTAAATATTGTTACGCGCTACGCTCATCCCCAGGTGCTGCTCAGCTAGGCCAATGATACGCTCCGGCCCTTTTAGCTGCTCCACCTCAATTTTGAGCTCATTATTTTTGTTAATAAGCTGCGTTTCCAGCTTGCGCATGCTCACCAATTGGCTTCCATAGGTAACCATGGCTTCGCTACGCACTACGCTCAGCAAATAGGTAGCCAGAAC
>SFCN01000103.1 GCA_004558595.1 Phascolarctobacterium sp.
GGAAAAACTGGAAAAAATCAGCCATAAAGAAATGGGAACCTCCTGGATGCTGGAGAATAATCAGGAAGACTGGATTCATGCATTTTTCGGATCCAGAGAAAAACAGCAGCAGATTAAGAAGGCTGTGGCTACAGAAATAGAAGCCATGACTGAGGATCAAATTGAAGCAGCAAAATTGGCCCAACAGAAGGAAGCCTTCAATCCCTATTCTATTGAAAAAATGCGTGCCTATGTAGAAAAGCTATTGGCAGGTGGAGATTCTATTGACAGTCAAAATATTCCTCTATATAGCAAAAATGACCTTCTAGCAAATCTTTCCGCAGTTGCCTATAGTGATGAAAATGGTTACATTGTGGAGACCAAGGAAGGCTATATGGAAGTAGGGCAGATGTTGCTCAGAAATTATACCATTCGAAGGGAGAGAAAATAGATGCAGGAGTACTGGGAAAATTATACTTCCTCGGAGAAGGAACAGTTTCAAAGAATTTGTCGCAAACTGCTGAAGCAAACCTTTGTTGTACGGGATAAGGATGAAGAGAGTAAACGGGCATATTTTTTCGTTTCTAAAAGGCCGGATCCCTTTATGCGCTTTTTTAGCTTTATCGGGTTTGATATAATTGTGGATAGGGATAATGGTGTGGTTATGCTGCATAATTGTAGAGGCGAAATGGAAAATGGCAGTTTACAAACTAACCATTTGATTTTCAAGAAGGCAGAAAGCCTTGTGTTATGCGCTCTTTGGACTATGTATGCGGATCGTATTCGGTCCGGTAGCTTGGAAAGATCCGTGATAGTTTCCATATTGGATTTAAAATATGAATTAGAAAAATATGGCTTAAAGGAGCCTATTGATAAAACATTGATGACACAAATCCTAAGCTTATTGGGACGCTTTAATTTGATCGATGTGCAGGGCAAGGTGGGGGATACGGAGTGCCTGATTAAGCTCTATCCTTCCTTACAGTTTGCTATGTCCGGTAAGGAATTTACTGATTTTATTAATGATACTGCGCAAAAGATGAAGCTTAAAAAGGGACAGGAATACGAGGAGGCAGAGGATGAACAAGCAGATGATGACGAGCTCGATGAATAGAAAAACAGCTACCAAGCTTCTACTCATAAATTGGTCCCGCTTCCAACGGATTACTGTTCGTTTAGAGGGCTCCACCCTTTTCACCGGTGTTAACGGCAGTGGCAAATCGACAATTTTGGATGCCATGACCTATCTCTTGACGGGCAACACCCAGTTTAATAAAGCAGCCAAGGATAGGGATAGATCTGTAACTGCATACGTGCGTGGTGATACTAAAAGTAATGGTGAGGAACGTTTTCTTAGAAACGGTGCAGTGGTAAGCTATGTGGCTATGGAGTTTTGGTCACCTACTGAGAAAATGCCCTTGGTCGTAGGGGTTGGTATTGAGTCTACAAGTGCAGCCGATACAGAAATCAATGTGGGTGCCAGTTGGTTTGTTTGCGCAGATGCTCGTGTAGAAGATATTAATTTCAGCAAAATAGAAGATGGTAAGCTTTATGTTACGCCTGTGCACCAGTTGGCTGTAAAAGGTAAAAGGCTTAAGGCTGCTGATATTATGGGCAGGGACAAGGGCACGGAGCAGATTTTGCGGACTTTGGGCTTGCGCTGCGATGTGAAGCAATATCGAGCAAAGCTGCTTAAAATGATGGCCTTTAATCCCGAGAATAATATTAATCAATTTATTCAAGAAAGCGTGCTAGAGCCTGGTAAAGTAAATTCTTTACAAGAATTGCGTGAGCAAAAAGCTCATTTTGAGCAATTACGTCAAGAATATAAGGATTTGGAAGAAGGCAAGCAAAAACTAGAGGTTGTTGAGCAGAAAACCCAAGAGTACGAAAAAACTGTAAGAATGTTGGGCATTCGCGAGCTGATGTTGATCTATCAGGATTTGCAAGCCAAGGAAGAGGATAGAAATCAAGAGCAGCAGCAGCAGGAGCATTTACAGAAGCGTTTGCATGCCTTGAAACAGCAAGAAGAAGAAATCAAAAAGCAATTTGTGCATGCTCGGGAACGTTTACAGGCTGCCGAAGCCAACGATATGTTTTCAGAAATGAAGGCCAGTATCCAAATTTTGGAAAAGCAGCTTAATGAGCTCGAGCCATTGTTGAAGACATATGAGATAGAAACAGCAAAGCTGCTCAAACTTCAGAAGCTTTTGACAAGTAGTTTAAAGTGGTTGCTGGATGAAGGGATTGCCACTGATGATGATAAAAACTGTCTTGCCAAGCTCGGTTTGACCGCCTATACAGATGAGCAAAAGAGCCTTACTTTTCAGCGTCTTTGCAAATACGTAGGTGGGAAAAAGGAGCTTTTAGAAGAAGATAGGGTCCATATTAAGGATGAAACTTTGGCAATTCAGGGGCAGCTGACTGAATTGGCGGAGCAGCTAGCTAGTTTAGAAGCTAATATTATGTTAGAACCCAGAGGGGTTACAGAGGCTAAATCAGTTATTTCCCGAGAGTTAGCAAAACGTGGCATTAAGACTGAGGTTCGCACCTTTGCGGAGCTAGTACAGGACATGCGTGATGAGAAGTGGCGCTTGGCTATAGAAACTTTTTTGGGCCATAGAAGGCATCATATTTTAGTTGAGGGCAAATATTGTCATCAGGCCTTGGAGATTTTGCATGAGTTTAAGCTGGAAGCGGGAACCATCGTCTTAACGGATAAGCTACCGGAGAGCAAAGTCGTTCCTAGAAGTGCAGCGGAACAATTAGAAATTCCCAATGTTTATGGTAGGCGTTATGCTAATTACCTCTTAAATGGTATTCATTTGTGTAGTGATTTGCAGGAGCTACACGACCATCCCAAGGGAGGCTTAATGCAGGATGGCACCTTGGCAAAAAGCTATGCGGTGTCTATGATGCATATGCAGGACACCAGAGTATGCTTAGGCTCGAAGGCAATAAAGTTGCAAAAGCAAAGGGTACTGCGGGAGCGCAAGGAGCTGGAGCATAAGTTAAGCCGCCTTCAGGATAAGCAAAGCAATGTTAGGGAAAAGCTAGTACAATTAGATAGCGTAAGCTGGAAGATGGAAGACTACCAATTTGCTGCTCCCAAGCAATTGGAGGAGTATTCTCACCAGAAGCTTGCAACCAAGCAGGAGATTGACAAGATTAAAGCTAATCCTGATTACTTCACTGCTATGGAGGAGCATGAAAAAGCACAAGCATATTATGATGAAATTGTGCATCGCAATAATATTAATCAAGGAGATATGGGTGCTTGCAATCGTGATATTGAAGAAGGAAAGAAGCGCCTGCAGGGCATTACAACGGAAATATACCTTGCTGAACAGAGATACAAGGAGCAATGCCTGAAGCATTGGGAATGGAAGCGTCCTATGCTGGAGGAGTATGCTAAGTTTAGAAGTCGTCTTGGGACTGTAAAGGTAATTAAAGAGAATACAGTAAGCAGATTGCGTAATGAGCTGGAAACGATTAGGAAAAGCATGGAAGATGCCCAGTTGGCCTATTGCAATGTTACCAAGATTGACATGGAGCAGCGGGGGCCGGCCTATATTCCCTTTTATAGGGAGCAGCATCGCAATTTAGCTAATGTAAAGATTGAGCAAGCCCGCAATCAGCTTGAGGAGCAGTCTAAGCGTCTGGAAAGCGCCTTTATGAATGATTT
>SFCN01000038.1 GCA_004558595.1 Phascolarctobacterium sp.
GCCCAGCTCCACCTTGCCGCTGAAGGGAGGAATAATCCCTAAAATCGTCTTCAGTAAGGTGGTTTTGCCGAGACCGTTGACACCCTTAATAGCAATCTTTTGACCACGCTCTAAATTAAAGGTTACAGGACGGGTCAGAGCGCTGTCATAGCCCAGCACCAAATCCTTGGCCTCCACAATAAAGCGGCTGGGAGTGCGTGCTTCCTTAAATTGGAAGGTGGGCTTAATTTTTTCACGGGGCTTTTCAATCATTTCCATTTTGTCCAGCTTACGTTGACGGCTTTTAGCCATATTGGTGGTGGCGACGCGGGCTTTGTTGCGAGCAATAAAGTCCTCCAACTTGGCCACCTCCTGCTGCTGACGCTCATAGGCGCTGGCCTTTTGGGCTTGGTAAATGGCGTACATCTCTTGGAACTTATCGTAGTTACCGGTGTAACGGGTAAGCTCGCAATTCTCCAAGTGATAGATTACGTTGCACACATTATTGAGGAAGGGCACGTCATGGGAAATAAGGATGAAGGCGTGCTCGTAATCCTGCAAGAATTTCGTGAGCCATTCAATGTGCTCCACATCCAGATAGTTGGTGGGCTCGTCTAGCAGCAAAATTTGGGAGTTCTGCAAAAGCAGCTTGGTCAGCAGGACCTTGCTGCGCTGTCCGCCGGACAGCTCGCTAACGTCCCTATCCAGACCGATGCTGCCTAAGCCTAAGCCATTTGCGAATTCCTCAATCTTGCTGTCCAAGGAGTAGAAGCCTGCATGCTCCAGCTCAGTTTGAATTTCGCCCACGGCGTTCATCATCTTATCCATTTCCTCGGGAGTAGCGTCACCCATTTTTTCGTAATACTCCAGCATCTGTTGCTCTTTTTCGTAGAGAGCATCAAAGGCAGTGTGCAGTACTTCGCGAATGGTCATACCCTTTTGCAGGGTACTCTGCTGGTCCAAATAGCCTACAGTGGCCTTGCCAGGCCATTCAACCTTGCCGTCGTCGGGCAGGACATGGCCAGTAACAATATTCAAAAAGGTGGATTTGCCTTCACCGTTAGCGCCAACTAGGCCCACATGCTCGCCCCGTTGGAGCTTGAAGGAAACATTTTCTAAAATTTGCCGTCCCCCAAAGGAATGGGAAACATTGGTCACATTCAAATAGCTCATGAACAACCTCTTTCTTATGATAAAAAATAATACACAAAATCTGACATTATATTATAACATATGATGGACGGCTTTGAGAAGGACTTTAGTAAAGCTCTGGGAAAGAGTAGCGGTTGCCGTTGTCAAGGTCCCGTTCCTCTGCTATAATGGACATAGATGTGAAAGTAAGGAGGCCTAGTTATGCTTACTGGTAATAAAAAGGATATTTACAAGCTGCTGCCATTTGTGAGCCCCCGTCTGGCTCAAGCTTTGGCTTATATCGCAGCTACTGATTTTAGCCAAATTCCCAATGGCGAATACGAAATCGACGGTCGCAGGGTTTTTGCTCGCGTGAACACCTATGACACCGAGCCCAAGGCAGAACGCCGTGCGGAGAAGCACAATCAATATATTGATGTGCAATATGTGGCCCAAGGTAGCGAAACAGTATGGTTCACTCCCTTGACCGAGACCAATGTGGAAACGGAAAACCTAGCTGAGGAAAATGACGTTATTTTTTACGCTGACCCAAAGGAAAAAAATTGCGTAGCGCTGCAAGCAGGCGATTTCGCTATATTCTTCCCCTGGGAGCTGCATCGCCCCAACTGCACCAATGGCTGCTGCGGCGAGGGTGACATCCAGCATGTGCAAAAAATCGTAGTGAAGGTGGAGGCATAAGCTCTCGCACTTTGCTAGAAGCTGCCGCGGTAGCGAGCAGTTTTTGCTCCAACGAAAAAATAAAAAAACTTGCAAAAAAGTGTTGACAAAGTAAGCTGAAAAGCTTATAATAACATTCGTGATGTTGAGCAACACAAAAGCTCAATCATCCGGTATCATTCCCCGATAGTTCAGTCGGTAGAACACCTGACTGTTAATCAGGGCGTCGTAGGTTCGAGTCCTACTCGGGGAGCCACCTGGCCGGTTGGTCAAGCGGTTAAGACACCGCCCTTTCACGGCGGTATCGGGGGTTCGATTCCCCCACCGGTCACCACTTCGGGCGCTTAGCTCAGCTGGGAGAGCGTCTGCCTTACAAGCAGAATGTCAGCGGTTCGATCCCGTTAGCGCCCACCATGTAAATCTAGCACTTCGAGAAATCGAAGTGCTTTTTTTATTTTTTGAGTAGAGGAAATATGGCAAAGAAAAAGCGCTGCTAAGCGTAATGAACGTTAAGCAGCGCTTTTATAATTCGTTGCGATTGGGCTGGGGTAGTACGGACTCAATGAAGGCTTTTACTATAGTTGGGTCAAAATCCAGCCCAGCCTTGTTTTGTAGCTCCACGATGGCATCTGCATGGGTCTTTTGCCAATGGCTGGTGCAGGGATTAATATTGCGGTCGTAATAATTGGCTACGGCTACGATGCGCGCGCCGATAGGAATATTCTGTCCCTTGAGGCGCTTGGGATAGCCAGTACCGTCCCACTTCTCGTGGTGGCAGCGGATGATGTCCGTAATATATGTAAACTCCGGAATGTTTTCCAGCATGCTGGCCCCTGCGATGCAGTGACGCTTATATATGGACAGCTCCCTAGTGGATAAAAAGGGGAGCTTGGCCAAAATTAAATTGGGCACTGATAGCTGGCCGATATCATGCAAAAGAGCTCCCGTTTTAATCTGGGACACTTCGCTGGCAGGCAGACCGAGCTTAGCCGCGGTACTGGCTGCATAATTGGCCACCTGCTGGCTATGCAGATAGATTTCACGATTTTTAATTTGCAGCATTTTTAAATAGAAATCACAGATTTCCCTGGTTAGGCGAATATCTGAGAAGTCTAAGCACTGGGGTATGGCAATCATGGTAAATATCCTTGTGAGAGTATGATAAAACTGAGTCCGAACAATACAGTATGATAAGTATATCACTTTTTTGTCAAATATTAAAGAGGATATCACCACTTCTCTTGCAAAAAAAAGTGTGAAAGTTTATAATAAGGTGTACAACTCAGGTCTGTGGTTGCAAGTCGATGCCAGTTGCAGGCGAAACGATCCACGTAAACAGTTCGAAATGGAACTGCGAGCACGGTGCAGTATAGAAGTAAGACCTGCCGCATATTATAATTTTTCAGCGAGAGGGGTAGTAGTGGGGAGCGAAAAGGCTTAGGAGCGAACCCTCCAGCAGGCGAGTGTGGGGGCGAAAACCAGGTCAGCTGAGTTGTATACATTTTTATACTGAAAATTTTAATAAAAATTCTTTACCTTCTTGGAAAATCGGTATATAATGTGTGTATCTAATTAAAGCGTTGAAAAGACGAAAGGGGTAATTAGTAATGAAAAAGCTTTTAATTTTGATGATGACTGTGATTTGCGCAGTTGCTATGCTATCTGCCGGCTGTGGCGGCGACAAGAAGGAAGCTAAAAAGGCTGAGCCTGCTAAGGTATTGCGTGTAGGCACCGAGCCCACCTTCGCTCCCTTTGAATTCCAAAAGGAAGGCAGCAAGGAATATGATGGCTTCGATATGGATTTGGCTCGCGCTATCGGTAAGCAAATGGGCGCCAAGGTAGAAATCGTGAACATGGGCTTTGATGCTCTGATTCCTGCTTTGAACGCTAATAATATCGATTTGATCGCTGCTGGTATGTCCATTACCGATGAACGTAAAAAGGCTATTACCTTCTCCGAGCCCTATTACACCTCCGGCCTGATTGTTATGGTTAACAAGGACAATAAGGAAGTAAAGAGCGCTAAGGATTTGGAAGGCAAACGCATTGCTGTACAAATTGGTACCACCGGTGAAAAGAAGGCAAGAAGCATCAAGGGCGCTAAGGTTACTGCCTTCAATACCAACACTGAAGCTGCTATGGAATTGAAGAACAAGGGCGTTGATGCAGTGATCAACGATAGCCCCGTTGTTGGCTACTACCTGGCTCAAGGCGGCAACAAGACTGCTATGACCGTGGGCGAGGTTATGGAAGCTGAGCAATATGGCCTGGCTGTAAAGAAGGGCAATGATAAGCTGGCTGCCGACGTTAACAAGGCTCTGGCCGAGCTGAAGAAAAACGGCGAATATGACAAGATTTACAAAACCTGGTTTGGTGAAGTGAAGAAATAATAAAGTCGGTTCTCGAAGCGGAGCACAGTGTGGTGTAGAATCGCATGTGCTCCGTTAGTGTTTTTAGGCACTGGGTGCTTAAAATAGATAAAAATATTATAAGATGAGGGGGACTCAAAATGAAAAAATTACTAGTATTTTTAATGATGGCAGTTATGGCCTGCAGCATGATGCTAGCTGGCTGTGGCGGCGACAAAAAGGAAGAGAAAAAGGCCGAACCGGCTAAGGTTTTGCGCGTAGGCACCGAGCCTGCCTTTGCTCCCTTTGAATTCCCGAAGGAAGGCTCCAAGGAGTTGACCGGCTTTGATATCGAGCTGATTCAAGCCATTGGTAAGCAAATGGGCACCAAGGTAGAAATCGCCGGTATGGGCTTTGATGCTTTGATTCCTGCTTTGAACGCAGGCAATATTGACGCTGCTATTGCCGGTATGACTATTACCGACGAGCGTAAAAAGGCTGTTACCTTCTCCGATCCTTACTACACCTCCGGCCTGATCGTGATGGTTAAGAAGGATAATACTACTGTAAAATCTGTTAATGATTTGAAGGGCAAACGTATTGCTGCCCAAATCGGCACCACCGGTGAAATGAAGGCTAGAAAGGTTGAAGGCGCTAAGGTTACCACCTTCAATACCCAGGACGAAGCTGCTCTGGAGCTGAAAAACGGCGGCGTTGATGCTGTTATTGGCGATTTGCCGGTAGTTGAATACTTCCTGACCAAGGGCGGCGACAAATTCGCCATGACCGTGGGCGAAAAGATGGAAGCTGAACAATATGGTATTGCTGTGAAGAAGGATAGCAAGCTGGCCGGTGAAATCAACAAAGCAATGGCTGAGCTGAAAAAGAACGGCGAATTCGACAAGATTTACAAGAAATGGTTTGGCGATAAGAAATAAGAAAACAGTCCCAACCTTTGCTGCATGAATATTAGCTGTTAGAAAATACTAGAAGAAACTGGAGAATATTATGGATCTTAACATTGATTTAATGGTCAACTCTTTGCCACTGTTGATTGCCGGCGCCGGCATCACTGTGGAAATTACGGCCATGAGCGTGTTTTTGGGCCTGATTATCGGCTGCATGGTGGGTATTGCCCGTCTGTGCAATATTAAGCCCATCCGCTATATTGCCAACGTTTATGTTGACTTTATTCGCGGCACTCCGCTTTTGGTACAAATATTTTTAGTTTACTTTGCGCTGCCGGGCATCATCGGTAGTCGCGTGGACCCCTTTGTGGCGGCTATTTCTGCTTGCTCCATCAATAGTGGCGCCTATATCGCGGAAATCTTCCGCGCTGGCATTCAGTCCATCGATAAGGGCCAAATGGAGGCAGGCCGTAGCTTGGGTATGACCTGGGCTCAGACCATGCGCTATATTATTATGCCTCAGGCCTTTAAGCGTATCATTCCTCCTTTGGGCAATGAGTTCATCGCCATGCTGAAGGACTCCTCCCTAGTTTCCGTTATCGGCTTTGAGGAGCTGACCCGCCGCGGCCAATTGATTATTGCCCGCACCTATGCCTCCTTTGAAATTTGGATGGCAGTAGCGCTTGTTTACTTAGTAATGACCTTTGCTGTAGCTAGGTTCACAGGTTATTTGGAGCGGAGGTTTGATACAAAATGAGCAAGGAAATGATTAAGATTACCGATTTAAAAAAGAGCTTTGGTGAGCTGCACGTTTTAAATGGCGTTAATCTGACCATCGCTGAAAAGGAAGTAGTGGTAATTATCGGTCCCTCCGGCAGTGGTAAGAGTACTTTGCTACGCTGCATCAACTATCTAGAGGAGCCCACCGGTGGCAGCATCGTCATTGATGGCATTCCTTTAAATGGCGAGGCCAACATTAATGAGGTGCGCAAGGAGGTTGGCATGGTGTTCCAACGCTTCAACCTTTTCCCTCATATGAACGTTATGGAGAATTTAATGCTGGCACCCATGAAGGTGCGCGGTATTAAAAAAGAAGAGGCCGAGGCTACCGCTACGAAATATTTGCAAAAGGTAGGACTTTTGGACAAGGCCCATAGCTATCCTGACCAGCTCTCCGGCGGTCAGCAGCAGCGCGTGGCCATTGCCCGCGCTCTGTGTATGAAGCCTAAGGCGCTGCTCTTTGACGAGCCCACTAGCGCTCTGGATCCGGAAATGGTTAACGAGGTGCTGGACGTTATGAAGGAGCTGGCCAACGAGGGCATGACCATGGCCGTGGTAACCCATGAGATGGGCTTTGCTCGCGAGGTAGGCGACAGAGTGGTCTTCGTAGACGGAGGCATAATCCAAGAGGAGGGCACTCCTGAGGAGCTGTTCGGTCATCCTAAGACTGAGCGCTGCAAGAGCTTCCTGTCCAAGATTCTCTAAGTTCAAGTAATTTGGCAGGGTATTCTATTGATGCAGTGATTGTCAAAATGTAACACTTTCTCAAAGTTTCACGAAAAGTTCACGCAAAAATGATAAATGCAGCAGGAGTTTTCGTTCCTATAGCGAACTATATAAGCAAAGGGATGAAGCCTGAACCCCTGGATAAAAAGGGTAGCATGGAAGGTTAATCAAGGCTTCTTGACTTCCGTGACATACCTAAGGAGGCATGAATTATGAGCGTAAACGTAAAAGGCAGAAACATTAACGTAACTCCGGCTTTGAAAGAGTATGTGGAGAAAAAGATTACGAAGGTTACCAAACAGTTTAAGACCGTGGGCGACATTTCTGCAGTACTGAAGGTTGAACATGGTAACCATATTGTGGAAATTACCGTACCTGCCAGTGGCATTTTGTTGAGAGCGCAGGAAACTACCAAGGACATG
Source organism: Phascolarctobacterium sp. (assembly GCA_004558595.1). Classification (GTDB taxonomy): domain Bacteria; phylum Bacillota; class Negativicutes; order Acidaminococcales; family Acidaminococcaceae; genus Phascolarctobacterium_A. The sequence continues at coordinate 6,973 of SFCN01000038.1, forward strand.
TATAGCTCCATCGATTTGGTTGTAGAGAAAATCGAACGTCAAATCCATAAATATAAGACCCGCCTGATGAAGAGAAAATATTCCAATTTTGCAGATACAGAAATTGCTCCGGCGCCGGCTGCTGAGCCTGAAGATGAGTTCGAAATTATTAAGAATAAGCACTTCACCATGCATCCCATGACTCCGGAAGAAGCGATTTTGCAAATGAATCTGTTGAATCACGATTTCTTCGTTTTCTTTGATCCCGATTTGGGCAGCACCAGTGTGGTTTACCGTCGCAAGGATGGTAAATATGGTCTACTGACTCCGGAATTAAAATAATTTCTAACAGCATATGAATAGTGTTGCGTGGCAGGTGCCAAGTTTAGGCGCCTGCCACTTTTGTCACAAGTAAAGGAGACATAGGGCTTTGTTGCGCAGGATTATTATTTTATTTTTTTGTATATTGTTCCTAGCTGGCTGCATGGGTACTCAGGCGAGAAAGCAGGGGCCAGCAGGCCAGGAAGCTGCGCCGAGGGTGCGGCTAGGCATTGAACGGGTTTATGAGCCACAGGCGCAAAGCTTGCTAGAGGGCAAGCGGCTGGGGCTCTTCACCAATCAAACGGGCGTGGACAGCAAGCTGCGCTCCAGCGTAGATATTCTGCGGGATAGATATGTAGTAAGCGCTCTCTTTGTACCGGAGCACGGCTTGTTCGGCGCAGTGGAGGCTGGCAAAAAATTTTCTAGCAGTGAATACAAGGGCATTCCTGTGCTGAGCCTATACGGCAGCAGCCGCAGGCCCAGCCAGGAAATGCTAGAGCACATAGATACTATGGTGGTGGATATTCAGGATGTGGGCGTGCGTCACTATACCTATTTTTCATCCTTAGCTTATATTATGGAGGCCTGTGCTAAGTACAATAAGCAGGTGGTGGTTTTAGATCGTCCCAATCCCTTGGGCAATAAAATGCAGGGACCGGTACTGAAGCCGGAGCTTGCCACCTTCATCGGACTCTATCCCATCCCCTTGCGTCACGGCCTGACCATTGGCGAATTTGCGCGATACATAAATAAGGAAGAGGGCATCAACTGTAAGCTGGAGGTTGTGCCCATGCAAAATTATCAAGCTGACATGGATTGGGCAGCTACTAGGCTGCCCTGGGTTCAGACCTCGCCGCGCATTCCCACGGCGGAAAGCGCCTACCTTTACTGCGTAACAGGAGCTTTGGGCAACGGGAATTTGTCCGTGGGCATTGGCACGGGTAAACCCTTCCATTTCGTGGCAGCTCCCTTTATGGATGCCGAGGATGTGAAGCAAGCCTTGGATGAGCTGCAGCTACCGGGCATGGGCTTCCGTGCTACTGCTTTTATTCCCGAAGCTGGCGCCTACACCGGTAAGCTGGTTCAGGGCGTGGAAGTTTACGTTCTAGATAAGGACAAGGCCAATCTGCCCGAGGCTGGCTATGCTATCTTGCAGGCTTTGCGTAAGCTCTATCCGGGACTCTTAACCTTTAAGGAGCGTGGCTATGGCTTAAAGGGCTACAAAATTGACACCAATCTAGGAGAAACAAGTGCCCGTGATGGTTTACCCAAGGAGGAGGTCTTCCCCCGCTGGCAGCGTGAAGTCAAGGACTTTGCTGCCAAGGCCAAGCATTATAAGCTCTATCAATAAAGAGAAAGGCTGCCGCGGACTCGCGACAGCCTTTTTTATGGGAAATTGAAAGCTATTTTAGTTGTGTATTTAGTTTGCGTACTTACAGATTAGACGATTTGTTCGCCGTGGTAGGTTTCACCGCCGCCATCGGGAAGCAAACCATAACGCTTGGTCCACAAATCCTTGTATTTAATAGCTTGGGCATGAATGGAAGCGTAGCTCTTCTCATCCAGAGTCTTGATAACCTTGGCCGGAATACCAGCTACCAAGCTGTTAGGCGGAACGATGGTGCCTTTAGTTACTACAGCGCCAGCAGCAACGATGGAGCCCTTGCCGATAACAGCGCCATCTAAAACAGTGGAGTGCATGCCGATGAGGCAATGATCTTCAACAGTGCAAGCATGGAGCAGAGCACAGTGACCGACAGTTACGTAATCGCCTACGATGCAGGCATAATTATCAGCAACATGGAGTACGCTATTGTCTTGAATGTTGGAATAACGACCAACTTCAATGCGATTTACGTCGCCGCGAATAGCAACGCCGGGCCAAACGCTGGCGTACTCTTTAATTTCTACCTTACCAATAAGGGTAGAAGTGTTAAAAGCATAAGCTTTTTCGTCAATTTTAGGAGCTTGTCCTTCAAATTTGAAAATCATGTTCTTCCCCACTTTCATTACAAAGCATTTGTTACAGCTAATGAACTAGCTTCATCTTAACTACACATTAATTATATCGAAGCTATTGCTAAAGTCAAGAGTGTTCACAGTTAAATCATACTACTTCACAGGAAATTTGCAGAATCTAGAGCAATAGCTTGCATAAAGAGGGGCAATGGTTTTATAATTAGGGTGGATAGAAAGGATTTTTATGAAGCAAGCAAGAATTTATCTTTTATTACGTATAGCAGTGTATCTGCTTTTAGTTGGACTTATTATCTATGGCTTATATACCTCACCCTATAACCCTCATCCCCATTCGGTGGAGGATGTTCGTCGTTGGGTCATGAGCTTCGGGGCCTGGGCACCCTTGATTTATGTGGGTGTGTACACTATTAGACCGCTGCTGTTTTTTCCCTCGCTACTGCTAAATTTAAGCGTGGGCTTGCTCTTTGGACCATGGTTGGGCATAGTGCTGTTTCTGGCAGGGGGCTTTGGCTGCGCCACCCTGTGCTACATATTAGGTCGCTTCGGCGGAGGGCATTGGTTTTTGCAAAACTTTGGTGGCAGCTGGGGCGAGCGCTTAACTACATACTTGGTCGGCGCAGGTAGCTTTACGAAAATGCTATGGCTGCGCACGGTGCCCCTGTTTCCCTATGACCCGGTGAGCATTATTTCCGGCAGCGTGGGCTTACCCTATAGAATCTACGCCTGCGCTACTCTTTTAGGGATGCTGCCCGGGGCGATTGCTTATAATTTTTTAGCAGATTCCTTTGGTACCGGACGTTTTTATTTGGCCTTAGTGGTAACGCTCTTGGCCTTTGGTGTGCCCTTGCTGCTGTGGCAAATGAAGAGAAAGGTCGTGAAATAAATGGCGAAAAATACAGAAATTGAATTGAAATTATTAGTAAGCAAGGAAAATATGAGGGCTTTTATGAGCTTACCCTGCGTGAGTGGCGCTATCCGCGAGGGCAGCTGCCAAAAGCGCAGGTTGGTAAGCAGCTATTACGATACGGAGGATTTGGCCTTTAAGCGTCAGGGTATCGCTTACAGGGTGCGCTCCAAGGGCGATGGTACCTATGAGGCTACGGTAAAAACACGTATTGCCAATGGGGCAGGCCTTAGCGAGCGGGTGGAGCTGAACCTGCCCTTGAATAGTCCCCGTCCTAAATTGGAGGGCTTTGCTGAATTGGGTTTGACAACGGACCTGAAGGAGTTGGCTCCCAATGGTGTCAGCAAATTATTCACCGTTACCGTACAGCGCACCACCTATATTCTCGATTTGGAGGGTGCTGTGGCGGAGCTGGCCGTGGATAAGGGTAAGATTACCGCGGGTACGGCAGTGGATAAAATTGATGAAGTAGAAATCGAGCTCTTAGAAGGCGATAAAGGCGCTCTTTTAAAGCTGGCGGCGGACATAGCTGCCGGGGTTTCCGTCTTTGTAGAAAAACGCAGCAAATTTGCCCGTGGCCTGGCTCTGCGTGGCATCAGCGTGGACGCTGCGCCGGCGCAGGATAAGCTGGGCACGGGTCCAATAAAAAATGAACTGTTGGCAGCGGTGGCTGCCCACGGGGATCAGCTCATGGCTTTAAGAAAGCCCATGCTGGAAAATATTAGCGACAAGAGCTTAAAGGCCTTGCGCAGAGAGCTGCTGGCCTTGCGCTGTCTAGCAGCATTAGGCGGTGTAGAGGGCTGCATTGAGCTGGCGGATACTCTAGAGCTAGTGGAACGAGCTCGGCGGTTAGTGGATTTACAAGCGCTGTGGCAGGATTTGCAATTAAAGGCGGAAATGCCTTTGCGTACTTCCTTGCAAAAGAAGCTTTCCGAGGCAACGCTGGAAAACATGGCCCTGCTGCAAATCTATGCCGGCTCAGGCCGTTTTACCTCCATTGTCTTTGATTTGACCAATAAGCTTTATCAGGCGGAGCTGGCCGAGGAGAGTGTGGAGAGCAGGGTTAAGGCTGGCCTGAAGGAATGGCAGCAGCTGTTACTGCGAAAATCCCCGGTTGCGGATGCGGAAGCTGGTGCACCCGAAGATCAAAAAGCCTTAGAGGCAAAGCTGGTGCTAGATCAGCTCACCGCTGTAGAAAATATCTGCGCTCTGACTCGCTGCTGCAACGTAAAGGCTGCGGCTAAGGCCGCAGAGGCCTTAAAGAAGCAGCGTCGTCAGCTCAGCAAGCAGACCGCTCTTGCTGCTTGGAGAGAGCTTTTGGACGAGTTTTTAAAAAATAGCGCCAGCAAGAATCTCTATCGTGAAGCAGGTATGGTCATGGGCTATTTGCTGGCTAAGAAATAAGTATGCGTTGAGTAATTGGTACGCACAAGGAGGACGCCAATGAATAATTTTCATTTTGTGCATTTACCTCATACCAAGGCTTATGGAGAGGTGTCTACCACTGCCTTTGGGCTGGAGCAGGCCCAGATGGTGCGCCACTTCCACCAAAGCTTTCCGGAATATAGTGTAACTCCCCTAGTAAAATTAGAGGTTCTAGCCGAGGAGTTAGGTGTGCAAAGCATTTATGTGAAGGATGAAAGCTATCGCTTTGGCTTAAATGCTTTCAAGGTGCTGGGCGGTAGCTACGCTATTGCCCGGGAAATAGGTCGTCTTTTAGGGCTTAAGGAAGAGGAGCTGACGCTGGGCAGACTGCTTGCGCCGGATGTGAAGGAGCGTTTGGGCACCCTGACCTTCGTTACCGCTACGGACGGTAACCATGGCCGCGGCGTGGCCTGGACGGCCCAGCGCCTAGGCCATAGGGCTGTAGTTTTTATGCCCAAGGGGACGGCAGCAGAGCGTTTAGAAAATATCCGCAGGCTGGGAGCCGAGGCCAGCATCACGAACGTAAATTACGATGACACCGTGCGCTTAGCTCGTGCCTATGCAGCGGAGCATAAGGGTATCGTCGTTCAGGATACCTCTTGGGAGGGCTATGATGAAGTGCCCTTGCACATCATGCAAGGGTATACCACTATGGGCTCTGAAATTGTGGAGCAATTGCAGGACTATGGGAATATCAAGCCTACCCACGTCTTTCTACAGGCAGGTGTAGGCGCCATGGCAGGGGCCATGACTGGCTTTATTGCGGACTACTATAAGGAGCGGCGTCCGCTGATTACCATAGTGGAGCCTAATCAGGCGGACTGCATCTATCGCACTGCCCTTGCCAATGATGGCCAGCTGCATGCCGTAGGTGGGGCGCTGGATTCCATTATGGCCGGACTGTGCTGTGGGGAGCCCTGTAGCCTCGGCTGGCGGCAGCTCGCTGCCTATGCCGACAATTTCGTAGCCATGCCGGACAGGGCTGCTGCCCTGGGCATGCGTGTCTTGGGCAGTCCTATGGGCAGCGACGCTGCTGTGGTGGCCGGTGAAAGCGGCGCCGCCGGCTTTGGCTTAGCCATGGCGGCGCTGTGGGAACAGGACTTGGCAGAGCTGAAGCGCAGCCTGCAGCTGGACGCAAAGTCCGTGATATTATGTATCTCCACCGAAGGGGCCACGGATGTGGCCAATTATCGACGGATTATGTGGGAAGGAGCATGGAGCTGGAAATAAAATGAAGGGTTTAGGTAAGAAGCTTGTAGCTATTTTGGGAGTAATGGCGCTGGCGCTGGCAGGAGCGTGGTGGTGGCTACGCCACGACTACGCCAGCTACTGTGCCAGCGGCGGCTTTGTTTTAGAGTATCATTCCATTGGCAGTCATCCGGATTGGCCTCAGGGTATGGTCATTGCCCCGGCCATCTTTGAAAAGCATTTGCGATACCTGCAGGAAAATGGTTATCATATGGTGACCGTGGCGGAGCTGGCCGATAGGCTGGCCACGGGTAAGACCATGGATAAGTACATCGCCTTAAGCTTTGACGATGGATATACGGATAATTACACGGAGGCATTTCCCCTGCTCAAAAAATATGGCGCTAAGGGGACCTTTTCCGTCATTAATAGCAAAATCGGCGGCAATATTTATATGACAGCGGACCAAATTCAGGAAATGGAGCGGGCAGGCATGGAAATCGCCTCCCATACCTTTAGTCATAACCGTTTGGCAGATATTGACCCTAAATATTTGGATTGGGAAATAGGCACTTCTAAATATGATTTAGAGAAACGCCTCTTGTCCAAGCATAAAAGCATTACAACCTTGGCCTATCCTTGTGGTAGCTATAATGAGCAAACCATTGCTAAGCTGAAGCAGTACGGCTACAAGGCGGCCTTAACTGGCAACGAATTTTTGAATACACCTCAATGGTACAAGGAGCATCCCATGGAAATGTGCCGTTTAATCGTCATGGACGATGGTAAAAACGCTTATACCTTTGCCGCTTTATTACACAAGGGGCATTGGCGCAGCTATTTACGGGATAGGGGTATCGACATTAGATTTTGGGAAAATTTCTCCAGCTTTATCTAAGGGGCTGGCCGATAAAGGAGACAGGATAATGCGTTTTTATACAGCGAGAATTCACGATCAAGAAGAAATTTTAGTGGGCTTTACCCAAGGGGACCGGGGCTATCGTTTAAGCTTGCTGGCTCGTTTAATGCCCCAGCTGGCTTTTGCAGATATGAATGGGCTCATTATGGGCTGGAATGGAGCGATCAAGGGAGCCTTGGAGCATTTGGCGGACAATGAGGATGTGCTAAGTGCTGCTGCTGTGAGCATCAGTGAGGTAGAGCTCTGCGCGCCCATCGTGCATCCTCGTCAAGATGTAGTGTGTCTGGGCATTAATTATGACGCTCATGCTCAGGAAGCAGGACGCTTTTCCGGGGAAGCCTTTGGCGGCGAGCGTCCCTATACCATTTACTTTTCGAAGCGTGTGAACCGTGCTACCGCCACCAACGAGACTGTACCCTCCTACAAGGGCTTGGTGGATAGCCTTGACTATGAATGTGAGCTAGGCGTGGTGCTTGGTCGTGACTGTAAGAGCGTGACCAAGGAGCAGGCTGGTGAGTATGTTTTTGGTTATACCATCATTAACGATATTAGCGCTCGCAACCTGCAAACTCGCCATAAGCAATGGTATTTGGGCAAGAGTCTGGATGGCTTCACTCCTATGGGGCCCTGCATTGTGACTGCAGACGAGATCGGGGATGAGCAGGCTCTGGATATTAGCTGCACCGTCAATGGACAACTGCGCCAAAGCAGCAATACTAAGTATATGATTCAAACTGTGTGTGGAGCTATCAGCGAGCTGAGCCAGGGCATGACACTGCAGGCCGGCACAATTATTGCCACTGGCACTCCTGCGGGTGTGGGCATGGGGATGCAGCCGCCCACCTTCCTGAAAACAGGGGATGAAATAGTTTGCCAGATTGAAAAAATCGGTATTTTACGGAATGTGATTGGCTAAAATATATTTTTTTGAACATTTTTGACCGGACAAGCAGGAGTTTATTCCTATAAATAATGTAAAGAGAGAAAAAGACAATTGATTGTAAAAAAACACTTGTCTTTTTTATAAAGATAGCATAAAATAGGATTGGTAAGCCTAAATGGTAATTTAAAGGAGGCACGAAAATGGGCAAATTTGAAATTCTCCAAACTAAAACCGGTATTAAATTCAATTTAAAAGCTGGCAATGGCGAAGTTATCGCATCCTCCCAAGTGTATAAGGCAGAAAAATATTGCCGCAAGGGTATTGCCAGTGTTATCGCCAACGCTCCTAAGGCTGCTGTCGAAGACCAAACCGTAGAGGGCTACGAAATTGTTAAGCATCCCAAATTCGAAATTTACAAGGATAAGGCTGGCGAATTCCGTTTCCGTCTGAAGGCGACCAATGGCCAAATCATCGCTACCGGTGAGGGCTATAAGCAATTGGCTGGCTGCAAAAATGGCATCGAATCCATTAGAAAGAACGCTGTTGATGCTAAGATTGTAGTGGTTGAGGCTAAGGAGTAAAAGCTCGCCAAAAAGCCTTAGTAAAGCTCATTAGTGATAATTCCCAATTAGTATCCCAAGTAATCTCTGTTATATTCAAAAGATGCTGCTTTAGGGTGGCATCTTTTTTGTTTGGCAAAAATTCACAGCCCATACCATTGCGTAATCCTAGTATTTCACGCTATAATATGTATAAGTGGGTTTTTGACCTTTTTTCCAATTAGGCCAGAGAAGGGCTTGCTAAAGGCTTTTTTGGCTTTTCTGGAAGAGATAGGTTATGAATCCAGAGATTGTTTGCTGTGGTTAAGTTTTATTTTTGTATTGATAGAGGAGACGAGACATGTTTATTGACAGAGCGAGAATTTATGTGGAGGCTGGCGACGGCGGCGACGGTATGAGCAGCTTTCGTCGGGAAAAATTTGTAGAAAAGGGTGGTCCCAACGGCGGCAACGGCGGTCGTGGCGGCGACGTAGTTTTAGTGGCGGATAAGAATTTGAATACGCTGATCGACTTCCGCTATAAGCGTAAATATGTAGCTAAGCGCGGCGGTCAGGGCGGCACCAAAAACTGTACTGGTATGCGTGCAGACACTGTCTTTGTAAAGGTGCCTATGGGGACCCTTGTTCGTGATGACGCTACTGGCGCTGTGATGGCTGACCTAGTTGAGGATGGTCAGCAATACGTGGCTGCCAAGGGCGGCCGCGGTGGCAAGGGCAACGCTTGTTATGTGACTAGCACCAACCGTGCTCCTACCTTCGCTGAGAAGGGTGAGCCCGGTGAAAACCGTTGGCTAAAGCTGGAGCTGAAGCTTTTGGCTGATGTGGGCTTGGTGGGCTATCCCAGTGTGGGCAAGTCCAGCATCATTGCTCAGGTAAGCGCAGCTCGTCCGGAGATTGCTGCTTATCACTTCACTACCCTGACCCCGGTTTTAGGAGTGGTGCGCCTAGACGAGGAGCGCAGCTTTGTGCTGGCCGATATCCCCGGACTTATTGAAGGCGCTCATGAGGGCGTGGGCTTAGGTCACGACTTTTTGCGTCATGTGGAGCGCACTAAGGTGTTGTTGCATATTGTGGATGTGGCCGGTGTGGATGGCCGTGATCCCATTGAAGACTTCGATAAAATCAATAATGAGCTGGCTGAGTACAGTGAGCGTTTAGCTCGCCGTAAGCAGCTGGTAGTGGCCAATAAAATGGATTTGCCCGATGCTCAGGAGAATTTTGAGCGCCTGAAGGAATATGTGGAGGCCAAGGGCTACGAAATCTGCAAGGCTAGCGCCGCTACCGGCGAGGGCCTTAGGGAGCTTATGTTCAAGGCTTATGATTTGTTACTGCAATATGAGCCTGAAGAGGATGAGGAGGATTTGGCTCGCTTCGATGAGATTGACCCGGATAGCTACGAAATCGTGGAGGGCAACGACACTGATTGGGAAGTGCGTGGTAAAAATATTGAGCGTCTGGTGGCTATGACCAATTTCGATAATGACGAAGCGCTGTATCGCTTCCAGCTGATTTGGAAACGCTTAGGTATTGACGAGGCCCTGAAGGAAAAGGGTGTCCAGGAGGGCGAAAGTGTGCGTATTCGCGATATGGTATTTGAATATAAGGACAATAACTAAGAAACAGGTGAGCTTATGGGAGAAGGAAAATCCTATCGTGAGGCCTTGAAGAAGGCTAAACGTATTGTGGTAAAGGTTGGCACCAGTACTATCACCTATGCCAATGGTAAGCGTAATTTTAGTCAAATAGATCGGTTGGCTAGGGAGCTGAGCGATTTGCAGAACCAGGGCAAGGAGATGATCCTCGTGTCTAGTGGTGCTGTGGCTGTGGGGGTGGACCGCTTGGGCTTGCCCGCTAAGCCTTCCACTATTCCCGGTAAGCAGGCCTGCGCGGCTGTAGGTCAGGGCGTTTTAATGCACACCTACGAAAAGCTTTTTGCTGACTACGGGCAGATTGTGGCTCAGGTGCTGATTACCCGTACTGAGGCTATTGACCGTCATCGTTATACCAATTGCCGCAACACCTTTATGACGCTCTTGCAGCAGGGGGTTATTCCCATCGTTAATGAAAACGACGTAGTTGCCTTAGACGAGCTGAAAATTGGTGACAATGATAATATGTCCGCTCTAGTGGCTGGTATTGTGGATGCGGATTTAGTGATTATTCTTTCCGATATTGACGGCCTGTATACGGCTAATCCTGCTACTCATCCCGACGCAACGCTGGTGCATACGGTACAAGAGATTACGCCTGAGGTGGAGGCTAGCGCCGGCGGCGTGGGCTCGTCCCGTGGCACCGGCGGCATGGCTACCAAAATTCAGGCTGCCAAAGCGGCTACCAATAGCGGCATTCAGCTGGTTATTGCCAGTGGCACCGAAAAGAACGCTATCCCGCGCATTTTGCAGGGTGAGGAAATCGGTACGCTTTTCGTGAGCCGTGAAAACCGCCTGCAGTTCCGCAAGCGTTGGCTGGCCTTCGGCGCGAAAATCCAAGGCAGCATTGTGGTGGATGACGGCTGCGCCAGAGCTATTCGCAAGGCTGGTGGCTGCAGTATTTTGCCAGCCGGTATTTACCAAGTAGTGGGCGATTTCCAAACCGGTAGTACTGTCAGCGTTATCGATAAGGAGGGCCACGAGCTGGCTCGAGGACTTGTGCATTATACTGCCAGCGAGCTGGAAAGAATCAAGGGCTGCAAGTCCAGTGATATAGAAGGAATTTTAGGTCATAAAAACTACGACGAAGTAATTCATCGAGATGATTTGGTGATTTTACAATAAGAGGGATACGCATGGATACTTATGAATTGGTAAAAACGAAGGCTGCCGCTGCTAAAAGGGCGGCTGCCAAGCTGGCCGTGACGGGCACGGCAGTGAAAAATAAAGCTCTTTTAGCTATGGCGCAGGCGCTTTTGGATAAGCAGGAGCAGATTTTGGCGGCTAATGCCATAGATATGGAGCAGGCTGCTGCTAAGGGCATGAAAAGCTCTATGTTAGATAGACTGAAGCTGACCGCTGCCCGTATCGAGGGTATGGCTGACGGCCTCCGTCAGGTGGCCGTGCTGCCGGACCCGGTGGGTAATGTTTTGGACGGCAAGACTCTGGCCAACGGCTTACAGATTACCAAGGTGCGTGTGCCTTTGGGAGTTATCGGCATCATCTACGAAGCACGTCCCAATGTAACTGCGGATGCAGCAGGCCTGTGCCTGAAATCCGGCAATGCGGTGGTGCTTAAGGGTGGCAGCGAGGCCATGGAGTCAAATAAGGCGGTGGCCGGGATTTTGAGCGAAGCAGCGACAGCTGCAGGCATGCCGGAGGGAGCGATTCAATTTATTGACACCAGCGACCGACAGGCAGTGCAGGATCTGATTCATTTGAATGGTCTTGTGGATGTGGTGATTCCTCGCGGTGGGGCAGGACTGATTAAAATGGTGGTTATGAATGCTACGGTGCCCGTTATCGAGACTGGTGCTGGCGTATGCCACACTTATGTGGACGCCAGCGCCGATGTGGAGATGGCGGTGAAGATTGCTTACAATGCCAAGGTACAGCGTCCTTCCGTGTGCAATGCGATGGAAACCTTGTTGGTGCACAAGGACGCAGCTGCCAAATTTATGCCGGCTATGCTGGCGAAATATGCTGAGGCCGGTGTGGAAATTCGCGGTGATGAGGGTGTGCAGTCCTTTGACAAGGCCGTTGTGCCTGTGACGGAGGAGGACTGGGCCACGGAGTACGGCGATTTGCGTCTGTCCGTGAAGATTGTGGACTCTATTGAAGAGGCTATGGAGCATATTGCTCGCTTTGGCACGGGCCACAGCGAGTGCATTGTGACCAATGATTACAGCCAGGCCCAGCTGTTCCAGAAGACTGTGGATGCGGCGGCTGTGTATGTTAATGCTTCCACTCGCTTTACCGATGGCAACGAGTTTGGTTTTGGAGCGGAAATCGGCATCAGCACTCAAAAGCTGCACGCTCGTGGACCCATGGCTCTGCCTGAGCTGACCAGCACTAAATATCTGATTTGCGGTAACGGCCAGGTAAGAGGGTAAGCTAGTAAGCGAGCATTCTCTAAGCTTAGATGTGACAGGGGATTAGATAACTGACGAAAATGACGGAAATGACGGCTTCTCATTGTAGAAAACCCGTCATTTCCGTCATTTTGTAATTTACAACTCTTTTTTCCCTCCTCTGCCTAAAGTTTAGCCATTAATCTATAATGATAACTAATTCTAACATAAGTGATGGCCTGTTTTTATCCCATCATGCTATGGCAAAGATGCGACTTATGTGGTAAGCTAAAGATGAAGTTTGAGTATGGTAAAGGTGATGTTATGCCGGTAAAAATAGCTGTTGTAAGGGGTGATATCACTGTCTTTGAGGCTGATGCCATAGTCAATTCGGCCAATAGAAGCTTGCTCAAGGGCTCCGGCCTTTGCAAAGCTATTTACGAGAAAGCGGGAGAAGCGGAATTGACCACTGCTTTACAAGGCTATGGTGAACTGGCAGTGGGAGCAGCCATAATAACCTCAGGATTTAAGCTTAAGGCC
>SFCN01000104.1 GCA_004558595.1 Phascolarctobacterium sp.
ATTGGTGTACTTTTATGGAAGCTGAAATTGCTCTCCTGCAGGATTTAGGCTACACCATTGACCGCAGCAAATATTTCGGCAAGTCCATTTATAATAGCGGTACTGCTGCCCAATACTTTACTTATGATAACGGCCAGGCCTTTGACAGCACTACCATGCATGGCATAGGCTTACATGTTTATGGCAGCTATGTGGATGTAACCCAAAATGCTGATATTAATGCAAACGGTGACTATGGCATTGGCATTCGTGTAGACGGTGTTGGCAACAAAGTAACCATTAATAGCAATGTCTCTGCTAACGGCGAAGGCGGCAACGGCCTTTTAGTTGCCTATGGCAAGAAGCATAACATTACCTTGAATGCTGGCAAAACTATTGAAGCAACTGGCACTGATGGTGTAGCTGCTCGCTTTGACTTTGGCAGCAATGAGTTGGGTGATTATATTGAATATCGCGGTTCCTATATTCAAGCTGAAAATGAAAGAGCTGCTGATGGCGATGTTGCGAACTGCCATTGGACAATATCAAGCTATGAGAAATTGCCTTCTGCTCTCCAAGGCGAGCTTGTTACTAACTTTAATGTTAGCGGTACTTTAAAAGGACAACAAGCTGCGATTTATATCTCTCCCAATGCTTTGGTAAGGAATATCAACATCACCAATGGTGCTGATATTCAAGGCGATATAATTTCTGAATGGAATCCCAATGCTATCATTTATCAGAACAAAGATGAAGATGGTGACATAATAGAGGATGTTTTAAAACCTGCTGTAAATCGCGACGAAGCCTTAACTGAGCTTAGATTTGGCATCAAGCTAAAAGATGATGGTACGCTAGATGGTGGCGACAGCAACTATAACATGACCTACAATGGCAACATTAAAGGCGAAAACAGCATCAATATGAATATCTTTGGTGGTAACCTAGAATACAATGGCACCGCTGAAGTCCAAAACATCTTTATTGAAGGTGACAGCTCTCTAAAGACTGGTGGTGCTATTTTAAGTGGTAAGGGTACTTATATTCTAACGGCTAATAAAGAAGGTTCAAGAGGCTATTTTACAAATAATGGTACCTTCGACTTAGGTGAAGGTATAACTACTATAAACATTAAAGGCAATTATACTCAATTAAGCACCGGTAATCTCCTTGTCGACTTCAACACCGATAATAAGTCTGATAAACTCAATATTACAGAAGGCTCTGCTAACTTAGATGGCAAAATCACTTTGACTCCCCAAGTAGATTATTACTACAACGGGCAAAAGATCACAATCGATGTAGTTGATGCTCCAAGTATTACAAATAATATCAAAAACGAATATGGTCTTGAAAAAGTAATCTTTAACAACATCTCTCCTGTTTTAAATTTTTCATTAAACGTAGATGATACTACACCCATATTACAAGAAGGTAAATACGTCATCAATGTTGAGCGCGTTGAGCAAGGCTACCAAAGCGTTGCAACTGACGACATCTCTAGCGGCATCGGCTCGGCTATTGACATTGATAGCCAAAAGAAGAAAGACGATGAGCAATATGTTCTCACTATAGACAAGGAAAAACTCTTGACTTCTCTTGACTACTCGCTCACTATAACCGATAGCGATGCTGAGAGGAAGAAAGTAGTGAGCAACAACCTCAAAAAGCTCAACCCCAATGTTGTCGGCAGTCAAGCGCAAGCTGTGATTGAAACCCACACTACCCTCAACAACTTAGTTTCTACTGTCAGCTCCCTTAATGTAGGCAGCATGAGCATGAATACCCCTGTGTCCCGTAGAATTGGCGGTCTTGGTCCAAACCGAGTTGAACCGCCTAAATATAACAGCTGGCGCAACATTGTCATCCCCTTTAGCTCTTACACCGACCAACACAATGGTAGCAATGGCTATACCAACCACAATAGCGGCGTCATCGGCGCTATGGAGCGCACCTTTGCCAACGGCCTCACCCATGGCTACCATGCAGCCATCAACCATCAATCCACTGAGGACAGCGGCAGCACTATTAAGGGCGAGGGCATCTATCTGGGTACCCACGCCAGCTACGCTCCTGCCGATTGGAACGGCTGGTCCGTCTTTGGCAGTGCCCGTTTCGGCGTAGAGCAAATGCGCAGCCATCGTCGTGTTTATATCAGCGATAGCTATGCGCCCTATATGGGCACCGCTGACGGCGACTGGACCGGCTACAGCGGCAGCTTTAACATCGGTGCAGCCCTGACCAAGGAGCACGGCGTTGTAAAGAGCGGCCCCTTCGCAGCATTGGACTACAGCTTTGCCCATCGTCCCAGCGTACACGAGGACGGCGGCGCTGTCCGCACCAATTTGGAAAGTGCGACCTACGACTCCCTGCGCACTCAGCTGGGCTATCGCCTCGTTACCAATCCCAAGCCCCTGGATAGCTACGACAGCACTCAATGGCAAGCCCACGCCAGCGTTGCTTGGAACCATGAGCTCCTCAGCGACAATGGTCGCACCAGCTATCAACTGGCTGAATTCCCCGGTACCCCCATCGAAGACACCATTGAGACCTACGGTCGTGACAGCATGAGCATCGCCGCCGGCGTCATTTTCAAGACTCCCAACCGTTTTGACGTAGGCCTCACCCTGGGCAGCGACATCTATCGCAAGGGTGGCTCCAGCATCTACGGCAAGGCCACCTTCGAGTGGAAATTCTAAATTCCTAATTTTTAGCACCTGCCCACTGTGACAGGTGCTATTTTTATGCTATAAGCTAATTAAAGTCTATGCTAATATAACAATTTGTTTCGATATAAAGGGAGGTTTCACCATGTTCAAATCCCGTCAACTGGCAGCAGCCGTACTGCTTTCCTGCTCTACTTTGCTTGCGCCCTTTCACGCTCAGGCAGCCCACACCACTAAATATGATTTAAGCGATGACGGCGGCAAGCTATCCCTTTATGTGGACGACATGGAAACGCCCTTTATTAACTTTATGGTATATAGCGCCACCAGCACGGGCGATAGCGCAACCTACCGTGACTTTTTTACCCTAGGCAATGGAATTAATATGCTCAATGAGCAGCAAGCTATTGCTAACGGCATATCCTACGTAAGGGATTTGCTGGGCCAGCCTGTAGAAACGCCCACCATTAGGCTGTTCCTTGAGGCAGCTGTAAATAATAATGCTGCCGCAGCCAGTGATACGATGGCTAACGGCAATACTGGTATAGGTAACTATTTTATATATAAGAGTAGCCTACCTGATGAGTATAAATTTAATTATGGCATTGATACCAACGGAGAAGAAACTATTAACGCTGATACATGTGTGTGGATTTGGCCTCGCAATACGGGCTGGGACGCCAGTGATGTGGGTAATTTATCGCGCAATATCGATACCCAAAGCATGAGCAGTGTTATTGTCCATGAGCTTTTTCATGCCCTTGGTATGGCTGTTAACCATTATATATTTATAACAGATGATGGCAAGATTGGCTAT
>SFCN01000105.1 GCA_004558595.1 Phascolarctobacterium sp.
GAATGGCTATTATCTCGGGCGTCGAGAATGAGTCCGCACTGGACAGCGCGACCACAAAGCTCATTACCTTTCCCTTCATCTCGTTATAAAAGCTGTTGGCGGTGTCCTCATCGGACTTGCGCATGGCGTAGTTTATGAGCCTTCCGGCTTTAAGCTGCACCTGATCTGAATACGTCAGATATTCATACAGCGTATCTGCGCTCTCGCCGAGCCTGCCCTTAAAGGAGGCCAGCTTTTCGGGCATTGACTTAGCCTCCGCCAACGCCTCTTCCCAAAGAGCGTCCGTTGCAAAAATGTCCTCAATGGCCCATGTGTACTGCTTCTCTACCTCGCTGCGCTTGGGTATCTTCTTCTGCTTTGCCATATTGTATATCTCCTTTGTAAACCGGTGGTTATGTAAAATGATTGTATCACGTTTTATAAATAAAAGCACAGCTTTTGCGGATTATATATCACCCTTTGCGCTAAAGCGCGCCCGCCGCTGAATAAGAGCCTTAAAATACACATATCTTTTGCATATTTCACACCCTTGCCGTTGAGAACTTTTGCCCGAGGTTATATAATTATGGTGTAGCTTGAACGGCATGGCATATTCTATACGGCAAAATGACAAAAGGCGGTGCTTATATGATAAACCTTAGCGACATGCAGAACCTTGAGCAGCTTTTGATATCGAGGCTGAGCAAAAGCGATATAAAGCAATGGGTACAGCGCTATGCAAAGCCCTATAAGGAGCTTATGGCGTATTACCGCTGCGCAATGATGGAGGTCGCTACAAAGTTCAACGTGCTTAACGAGGAGCTTTCCCTGCAATACGACAGGAATCCTATAGAAAGCATTAAAACAAGGCTCAAAACGCTGGACAGCGTAATTGAGAAGGCCGGCCGCAAGGGCGTGCCTATCTCTATAGAAAGCATAGAAAAGAACATAAACGATATTGCGGGCGTAAGAGTGATATGCTCCTATCCAAGCGATATGTACATGCTTGCAAACGCACTTTTGAGCCAGGACGATATAAAGCTGGTGGAAAAGAAGGACTATGTGGACCCTCCCAAGCCGAACGGCTACAGGAGCCTGCACCTTATAGTAGAAACGCCTATATTCCTGCATGACGAAAAGCGCATGATGAAGGTGGAGGTGCAATTCCGCACCATGTCTATGGACTGGTGGGCCAGCCTTGAGCACAAGATAAGCTACAAAAAGGATATACCCGATGAGCTGCGCGCACAGATAACAAAGGAGCTGCTTGAGTGCGCGGAGCTTGGCGCGAGCCTTGACAAAAGAATGGAGCAGATACAGAAAAAGGTGGAACAGCAAATAAGCGAGGCCGGCAATGGCTGAGTTAAGGCACATAGTACACCCGTTTGAGCCAATAATAGCCCCAAACTGCCGCGTGCTTATACTTGGCAGCGTGCCGAGCGTGCGCTCCGTCAGCGAAGGGTTTTATTACATGCATCCGCAGAACAGGTTTTGGCCCATGCTCAGCCGCATATTGAATGAGGACATGACAAAGCTCAGCTTTGATAAAAGGCGAGAGCTGCTGATAAAAAACAACATAGGCGTGTACGATTCCGTATACGCCTGCGATATTGAGGCAAGCTGCGACGCCAGGGCAAAAAACATAGTCCCTGCCGACATTCCGGCCATTATAGCAAAAACCGCCGTACAGGCGATATTCGCAAACGGCGCGCTTTCTTATTCAACGCTTATAAAGTATCATCCCGAGCTTAAGCCCATCGCGCGCAAGCTGCCTTCGACAAGCGCGGCCAACGCCGGCTATTCTATGGATAAGCTCATCGATGCATGGAGCGGGCTGAAAAGCTCGGCTTCGGCGGCTTTGCCGTGCATATATTAAGCAATGCGGACGAAAGGAGCCATAAATGGTAGGCGGGTGTATTGAATATGGAGCGTAGCTGCGGCATATTGATGCCTATATTTTCCTTGCCCTCAAGCTATGGCATAGGCTCCCTCGGCAAGGAGGCTTACAGCTTTGCCGATTTCTTGAAAAAATCAGGCAGGCGCTATTGGCAGCTCCTTCCGCTCGGGCCTACGAGCTATGGCGATTCGCCGTATCAATCCCCCTCTGCATTTGCAGGAAATCCTCTGCTTATCGACCTGTGGGAGCTTGTGGAGCTCGGACTGCTTACTCCCGATGACATAAAGGGCAGAGAGTACGGCGAAGATCCGTCTACTACGGACTATGAGAAAGTTATAGCTCAGAAAAACGAGCTTTTGCACAAGGCATTCTTCTCTTTTAAGGAGGATGTATCATATCTTGCGTTTGTTCAGGAGCAGGGCTGGTGGCTTGAGGATTATTCTCTGTTTATGGCTATTAAGCAGAAGAATGAGCTTCGCTCATGGCTCACCTGGGACAAGGAGCTGAAAACACGCAAGCCCGAAGCGCTTAGTGCCTTTAAAGAAGAGAATATAGAAGAGATCAAGTTTCACCGCTTTGTTCAGTATATGTTCTTTACCCAGTGGAACAAGCTGAAAGAATATGCCAATAAGAACGGCATTTTGATAATCGGGGATATCCCGATATATGCGGCGATGGACAGTGCAGACGTCTGGGTAGATCCCAATCTGTTTACTATGGACATATCGCTCAGACCGACTCTTGTAGCAGGAGTTCCGCCCGATTATTTTTCACCTACAGGTCAGCTGTGGGGAAATCCGCTTTACGACTGGGACGAGATGGAAAAGGACGGCTACAGCTGGTGGATATCAAGAATAGACCACGCAATGAGGCTGTTTGATATGGTAAGGATAGACCACTTCCGTGCGTTTGATACTTATTACGCTATACCTGCAGACGCTTCTACAGCCGAATACGGCGAATGGAAGCAAGGCCCCGGTATGAAGCTCTTTAACGAGATAAAAGCACAGCTCGGAGATGTGAATATTATTGCAGAGGATCTCGGAGATATATTCGACAGCGTTAAAAAACTGCTCAGCGATACAGGCTTCCCGGGAATGAGAGTATTGCAGTTCGGCTTTAATAAAGAGGGTTCGGACAATATGCACCTCAGTCACAATTATCCTGTGAACTGCGTTGCGTATACAGGTACGCACGACAATGACACGATACTCGGATGGCTTAAATCAGCCGACGGAAAATCCGCAAAAATGGCTAAGAATTATATCAACGCCAATATCCTTGAGCATAAGAATATCAGCTTTATCAGGAGCGTATATCAGAGCCCTGCGGCACTGGCGATAATACCTATGCAGGATATACTGGGAGTTGACGGCAAAGGCCGTATGAATGTTCCTTCTACCGTCGGCGGAAACTGGACATGGCGACTTGAAAGCGATGCTCTCACAGAAGAGCTTGCAGATAAATTAAAAACAATGTCTG
The DNA here is from genome assembly GCA_004558595.1 of Phascolarctobacterium sp. Classification (GTDB taxonomy): domain Bacteria; phylum Bacillota; class Negativicutes; order Acidaminococcales; family Acidaminococcaceae; genus Phascolarctobacterium_A. The sequence goes on from SFCN01000105.1 coordinate 3,359, forward strand.
TAAATAGCGGACGACTGGAGGACTAAACAATGGGTAATATTATGGAAAAGCTTGAACTCACAGCACAGTCTATGTATTGCAAAAAGGTTGA
>SFCN01000039.1 GCA_004558595.1 Phascolarctobacterium sp.
GTGCAATAGGGCCGCCGGCACGCTCGTCGGTGACGATAAGATTAGCCTTTCCAGCAGCACTGTAAAGGGCGGAAAGCATTTTTTCTTCTGCTAATTCTTCAGGGTGAAAATTGTCTGCTTTTTCCGGATGGGTGTTGGTGATAACCGTAACCTTCACATTGCGCAGATTACTAAAATCATAGGAGGGGTGACGATAGAGCTTAGGCCCTGCTGCTGCAGTGAGGCAGAAGAAGCAAAGGGTTAAAACAAGTAGAAAGATTCTTTTCATAGGGCACCTTCCTTATTTTTAGATTATGCATCAGCTTACTTAGCTTTTTTCTGAGAGAGCTGAGCTTTGATACCAGCAAAGGTTTCAGGGCTGATAATATGCTCAATGCGGCAGGCGTCCTTTTCAGCGATTTCGACATCGACGCCCAAAACCTCATTAATAAAGCGGGTTAAGGTTACATGACGGTCGTATACAGAAGTAGCCTTCTTTTGTCCTTCCTTGGTGAGGATGATAGAGCCGTCCGGCTGCATAATGATATAGTTATCTCGCTTTAAAATGCTCATGGCACGGCTGACGCTGGCCTTAGTGAACTGCATAGCATCTGCGATATCGATGGAGCGAACACTGCCATTTTTTTTGGTTAGCACAAGAATTGTTTCTAGGTAATTTTCTCCAGATTCTAAAAGAGCCATTGGTTTATCCTCCAAGCGGGGTGAGAGTTTTTGACTTTATTGCAAGCCAATCATTATTTAATATTTTAGCATATTTAAGCGTTCCAGTCACTAGCTAATAGTGTATAATAAGATAAATAAGCAGGAGGTTCGTTATGCTGGATTTTGTAACAGAAAAAGAAAGTGTTTGGGAGTTATTAAGGCGTACTACGAAGCCCATTGCGCTGTATGGTATGGGCAATGGCGCTGATAAAATCCTTGATTGGTGCGAGGCTCAAGGGGTTCAGGTTCAGGGCGTTTTTGCCAGCGATGAGTTCGTGCGGGGGCAGCAGTTTAGAGGCTTCACGGTGGAGCACTATGATGCCCTTAAAGCACGCTTGGGTGAGGAGTTGCTAGTGGTTATCGCTTTTGCTAGCGAAAGGCCGGAGGTCTTGAGCCGTTTTCGCCAGTTGGCTGAGGAGCAGGAGGTGGTGGCGCCCCATCTGCCGCTGTTCTCTGAAGAGGAGACTGTGAGCGAAGAGTGGCTCACCAAGCATGAGAGCGAGCTCAAGGAAGTATATGAGCGCTTGGCAGATGATGAGTCCCGTATAGTGTTCGCGAATACGCTGAACTATAAGCTGAGCGGGAAAATCAGCTATTTGTTCCAGTGCGAAACCCAGCGGCGGGAGGATTTGCGCCAGCTAATCCGTCCTGACGCGCAGGAGTCCTATCTAGATTTGGGAGCATACAATGGGGACACTATTCAGGAGCTGGGAGAGCTGACGGATTGGCGCTGGCGCGAGGTCATAGCAGTAGAGCCTGATCGGCGCAACTGCCGCAAGCTGAGAGCCTTGGCTGAGCAGCTTGCGCAGCGAGGCTTAGCTGTAGAGGTTCATGAGAAGGGAATTTGGAACACTGTCTGCGAGCTGAGCTTCAGCGATAGCGGTGGACGGCAGTCCACCTTCATGGGAGCGCAGAAGCGAGCGGTGCCGGTGACTACGATTGACGAAGTAACGGCGGGACGGGCAATTTCCTATATCAAGATGGATGTGGAGGGGGCCGAGGCGCAGGCTATTGATGGTGGCGCAGCCACCATCAAAAAGGATAAGCCTAAGCTATTTGTTGCCGCTTATCACTACGATGTGGACTTATTTCGCTTACCGCTGTTGCTCTGGGATTTAGTACCCGAATACAAAATTTATTTGCGCAAGCATCCCTATGTACCGGCATGGGAGCTAAATTTTCTATGCGTTTTATAAGCAAAGCAATAGAACAGCTTGAAGCTAGAAGTTCTAGCCTCAAGTTGTTTTCTTTATTCAGCTTCGGGACATAAAATGTCCATATAGGACAAAAATAGTCACATGTAATGTCGTGGTGGAATGTCTACCCAATAAGCGTAAATGTGACACAAAAAGTTAAAAATATGTTAAAGTTTTGTAAAGTGTAAGCAGGAAGAAATTGGACTGTAGCGAATTTTTCTAATAAGGGTGTAGAATGTCGTTTACACTAGTAAATTAAATATCAACGAAGATAAGGAAAAAGGAGTGTTTGTGAATGAAAAAATCTAAATGGATGCTTGGCGCAGCAGCAATTTTGGCATTGAGCGTAGCACTGGCTGGCTGCGGTGGCGGCGACAAAAAGGCTGAGAAAAAAGCTACTGGCACTAAAGGCGAATTGATGGTTTATACCTCTATTTATCCTGATATCATCGACAATATGTGCAAACCCAATGTTGCTAAAGCATTCCCCGAAATGAAGGTTAACTGGTTCCAAGGCGGTACCGAAAAAGTTGTTACCAAGATTACCGGCGAAATCAAAGCTAAGAAGATTGGCGCTGACGTATTGATGGTAGCAGATCCTTCCTACTATCTGAAATTAGAAGATCAAAAACTCTTGCTTCCTTACAAATCCAAGGAAGAAAAGAATTTGATTAACGATAAAGCAGCTGATGGCGCTTGGTATGCAGTTCGTGTTTGCAACATGATTATTGCTTACAACGCTGATAAACTGAAGGCTGAAGACGCTCCGAAAAACTGGACTGATTTGGCTGACCCGAAATGGAAGGGCAAAATCGCTATGCCTAACCCGATGCTGAGCGGCACCGCTTATGTAGCAGTTGGCGCATTGGCTGACAAATATGGTTGGGAATACTTCGATAAACTGAAGGCTAACGGCCTGCGCGTTGAAGAAGGCAACTCCGCTATTCAAAACAAGCTGTTGACCGGCGAATATGCAGCTGCAATGATTCTGGAAGAAAACATCCTGAAGCTGGCTAACACCAAGAAAGAGCCTCTGAAGGTTATTTATCCGAAAGACGGCGTAGTTCAAGTTCCTTCCCCGATCGCAATCTTCAACACCACCAAGAATCCTGAAGGCGCTAAAGCTTTGGTTGACTGGTGGCTGAGCAAGGAAGGCCAACAAGCAGTTGTTAAGGGCTGGATGCACTCCGTTCGTGGCGACGTTAAAGAGCCTATTGGTTCCGTTCCGACCAAAGGTCTGACCGACGGCAAGATCAAAGTTGACTGGAGAAAACTGGCTGACAACAACGCTAAGATTAAAGAAGAGTTCCGTAAGAGAGTTATGGACAAATAATCTACCTGTAGTGTAACAATGTAATTCATAGGCAAAACAGGGACGCTTAGGCGCTCCCTGTTTTCCTGCTTTATTTTTAAGTCCCCAAAACCCCTGTAATTTGAGATTTTTTAGGGAAGGAGAAACATTACTTTCCATGCTATCATCACGTATCAACAGCAAAACTATCGTTATTTCACTATCCGTGCTGCTGCTGCTCTATTTTGTAATCTTCCCCATGGGAATTTTGCTTTTTGACAGCATTGTCAAGGATGGTGCCATTAATCTAGAAAACTACCGTAATGTATACAGCGCCGACGTTAACTGGAAGGCTTTGACTAATACCGTGGAGCTGTCCCTTATGGTTATGATTGCCAGCGTTATCATCACTTTCCCGCTGGCTTGGCTGGTTGGCCGTACCGATATGCCCGGCAAAAAGGGCTTCCGTACATTGCTTGTTTCCAGCTATATGATTCCGCCCTATGTTGGCGCTATTGCTTGGGTACAGCTTTTGAACCCCAGCGTAGGCTATTTGAACAATATTTTTAAATGGATGTTTGGCCTTGAGACAGCTCCTTTTGATATTTACACTTTTTGGGGCTTGGCTTGGGTTCTGACTCTCTTTTATTCTCCCTTTGCCTTCATCACTATTTCCCGCGCAATGGAGAAAATGGACCCCACCTTGGAGGAAGCTGCCCGCGTATCCGGCGCTTCTCCGCTGCGTACCGTGCTGGACGTAACCCTGCCCTTGATGGCTCCCTCTATTTTAGCCGGTGGCCTTTTGGTTTTTATCGCTGCAGGCTCCTGCTTCGGTATCCCCTCCATCGTTGGTATGCCCGGTAATATCGAGGTTATGACCACGCGTATCGTAACCTATATCTACATGGGTGACGATGCCGGTATTCGTGATTCCACAGCCTTGGCTGCCTCCCTGATGTTCATTGCTAACATCCTTTTGATGGGCATGACCTGGATGATGGGCCGCAAGGATTATACCACTATTTCCGGTAAATCTACCCGCCCGAATATTGTAGAGCTGGGCAAATGGCGTTGGCCTGCCTTCTGTGCAGTGGGCCTTTATGGTGCAATCGCCGTAATTATCCCCTTGGGCTCCATCGTGCTGACATCCTTCCTGAAGTCCATGTCCAAGCCCATTACCTGGTCCAATATCGGTATTGATCCCTGGATTCCCGCAATACATGGAAAGCGTGTGGAACTCCGTGGTTTATGGCGTTATTGCTGCAACCATCGGCACGCTGCTGAGCCTCTTTGTGGCTTACTTGGCTGTTAAAACTCAGATTAAGGGTCGCAGCATTCCTGACCTTTTGGTTGTAATAGGCGGCTCTACTCCCTCCATCGTTATTGCTTTGGCTTTGATTATTACCTTCAGCGGCAACTATGGCCTGAATCTTTATTCCACTGTGTGGATTATTATTGTCAGCTACCTGGTTAAGTACATGACCATGTCCGTGCGTACTATTGCGGCTGCGCTTAGTCAGGTACACATTTCCTTGGAAGAGGCTGCTCTGAACTCCGGTGCTAACTGGCTGCGTTGCTGCAAGGATATTATTATCCCGTTGATTGCTCCTTCCGTAATCGCCGGCTGGTTCTTGATTTTTATGCCGTCCTTCTACGAATTGACCATGTCTTTGCTGCTGTATGGCAGTGACACCAAGACGATTGGCGTATTGCTGTACGAGCTGCAAACCTATGCTGATACCCAAAATGCTTCCGTGCTTTCCGTAATCATTTTGGCGATCGTCCTCATTGGTAACTTGATTCTGAACAAGCTTTCCAAGGGTAATGTTGGTATTTAACAAGGAGTGAACAATAAATGTCTGAGGTAAGAATTGAGCATGTATTTAAGCGTTTTGGCGGTGTAACTGCTGTAAACGATTTCAATTTAGTTGTTAAGGATGGCGAATTCGTGTCTATTCTTGGTCCTTCCGGCTGCGGCAAGACCACTACCCTGCGTATGATTGCAGGCTTTGAGCGCGCTACCGAGGGCGAAATTTATATTGGTGAGCAATGCGTAAGCTCCTCTATTAAGGGCTCCTTCGCTCCGCCTGAAAAGCGCGATATCGGCATGGTGTTCCAATCCTATGCGGTATGGCCCCATATGACGGTGGCTGAAAATGTTGGCTATCCCTTGAAAATTAAAAAGGTGGATAAGGCTGAGCGTGAACGTCGTGTGCAGGAAATGCTGGAGCTGGTGCATTTAGGCGAATATGGCAAGCGCTATCCCAACCAATTGTCCGGTGGTCAACAACAGCGTGTAGCCTTAGCCCGTGCCTTGGTGGCTGCGCCTGGCCTGCTGCTTTTGGACGAGCCTTTGTCCAACCTGGACGCTAAGCTGCGTGAGTCCATGCGCTTTGAAATTTTGGAAATCCAAAAGAAAACCGGTATTACAGTTGTTTATGTAACCCATGATCAGGGTGAAGCCATGGCTATGAGTGACCGTGTTGTTGTTATGAGCATGGGCGTGGTACAACAAATCGGTGCTCCCCATGAAATCTATACTCAGCCTGCTAACAAGATGGTCGCAGACTTCATCGGCCTAGTTAACTTTATGGAGGGCGAAGCTAAGGGTGACCGCGTCTTCCTGAAGGGCAGCAAGGTTTCCTTCCCCAATAATAGCAAAATTTCTGGCGAAGCTACCATCGCTGTACGTCCGGAAAATATTACTATGTCCTTGGATGGCGGCCAAATCGAGGGCCAGCTGACTCACCGCTTCTATTTAGGCGATGCAGTGGATTATCGCGTTAAGGTGGGCGACCACGATGTGCGTGTTATCGTGAAGGGCGCAGATTTGAACTCCATTCCCGATGGCGCTAAGGTATATTTGGACTTTGACCGCGTTATGGTTTTTGAAAAATAAGCTACAAAATGAAAAATTTTAGGCTGGCAGCAATGCCAGCCTATTTTTATGCCGCCTACTGGGGCAATGTATGGTATAATGATAACAGAAAGGCGGATTTAAGAAAAATGCGAAAACAAGCTTTTATGAGAATATTATGTTTGCTGTTGGTCATATTTGCTTTGGGTGGCTGTGGCAGTGAGAAGCCAAAGGAAACACCGCAGCTGCATCTCTGTAGCAGTATGAATAAAGCTTTTACAGAGCTTATTGCCGATAGCTTTGGTAAGAAAACCGGAACCAAGGTAGTTATTCATTATTTGCCAGCCGGAACCCAGCAGCAGCGCTTCGATTATTTGCGTCAGCAGAAAATTGACGTTTGGCTAGGAGGCACTAGTGAAGAATTTTTTATGGCGGATGAGCAGCATGTTTTGCAGCCCTATTTGGCTAAGGAATCCCATAAGGTGCCGGCGGAGCTGCGCAATCGCACCGGGGAATGGACCAGCCTTTATCTAAGCTATATTGCGCTCTTAAGCAATAAAAATAATCTGCAGGCCTATGGTCTTTACGCTCCTGAAAGCTGGGATGAGCTTTTGGCTCATCAGCTGAAGGATGAAATCGCTATGGCTGATTTTAGCTTGGGCGGGGCCAGCTTCGGTATGCTGACCTCTATTTGGCAGCTGCGGGGACGAGAGGCCGCGCTGGAGTATGCGGCGAAGCTGAATGCTCAAAATCCTGACTATACATCGGGCTTTGGCGAAGCCGTGGACAAGGTTTATATTGGTAAGAAAACAGTGGCTGTGGTGCCCTTGGATTACGCCTTGCTCTTAGAAACAAGGCATAGGCATTTGTTTGCCAGTCTGCCCAAGGATGCTAACCGAAATATTTTGACCGGGGCGGCGATCATCAAAGGCACACCTCATGAGGAGCTAGCCAAGAAATTTTTGGACTATCTTATGAGTGACGAGGGAGCGGAGCTACTGCCCAAGAATGGCTATCACTATATGTGGCATGTAAAAAATTATCCCTACAACGATGGTCGTAGGGAGTTGATTGGTAATGTGAGGGTACCGGTGGACGATTTAAGCTGGACCAGTACCTATAAGAATGAAATCATTAAAAAATGGACTAGCGCTCGCTAATTTTATGCTTCACATGGTCTAAGGCTTGATCAAAGAGGGAAAGCACATGGGAGTCATCTAAGGAATAGATGACTTCCTTGCCATCTTTGGTGAATTTTACTAGGTTGCTAGCTCGTAAAAGACGTAGCTGATGGCTGATGGCGGAATGGGTCATATCCAAGGCCTCGGCAATACAGGTCACACACATTTCCTGATGCGCCAGAAGGGCCAGAATACGAATGCGTGTGGGATCACTAAGTACCTTAAAGGTATCGGCCATGGGCTGGATGTATTTTTCGTCCTCCTGACCGGGCAAGGGTAGGCTGTGTTGATGAATATGCATAGAGTCACCTACTTTTATTTTTTACTGTGCAGAGCAAGTCCCTTGTTAAAAAAGTATAAGAGACAAACATAATAGGTAAAGCCGCCCGTAGTGGTGCGGGTTAAAAACCAAGAGGGAAAGAGAAAGAAGCTCACAAAGAGAAAAAGTATTTGTGGTAAAACGCTGAAAAGGCCGGGAAGACCGCCCTCATGTAGCGCTTCTCGAATTTTCAGAGCAGCGAGCACGCTGTAGCGGGAGGCGAAGATGCCAAAAAACATTCCGCTAATGCCGTAGAGCAAATAGGTTACAATTTGGTGGAAGGTCATCTTACTTTCCTTCCCTGAGCTTTAGCTGCGCCAAAAGCCCGCTTTTTAGCAGCAGTCCAGCGATGATGCTACCGCCGATGGTGCTAACCAAAAAGGGTGGAATGAAGAACCAAGCCACGGCCTTGCTACCCAAAAGGGTGCTGGCGATGAGCCAAGCTGTCAAGCCTCCTAAAATGCCAGTGCCGATGATTTCGCCGGTCATGGCGGCTGGCAAATTGCGCCACTGCTTGTAGGCTAAGCCTGCCAGCAGCGCGCCGATCATGCTGCCGGGGAAGGCTAGCAGGGAGCCGGTGCCAAACATATTGCGCAGACAGGAAATTACAAAGGCAATGGCCACAGCGTAATCAGGACCAAGCAGTACGGCACCTAGAACATTGATAGCGTGTTGCACGGGAAAGCATTTAGATACACCGGCCGGAATATAAATAAGATGAGCGCTGAGAGTGCCGATGGCAATCAAAAGCGCTGCTGAAGTCAATTTTTTAACTTGCATATTAATCGCCTCTATTCTAAAAAACTTAAAAACAAAGTTCACTAATATTATACCATTTTTTGTGGGAAGTGGGAAAGTAAAAAAAGGATAACCGAGGATTTTTGTAGAATATTACAGCGTTATTGACGTTTAATTTAGCGATAAATGGAGTGATGACAATGAACCTTTTAGAGGGTATTAAGGTTGTAGATTTTTCCAAGTGGCTGCCCGGGCAATATTGTGGCATGCTTTTGGGGGATTATGGCGCCGATGTCATAAAAATTGAGGATTTGGCGGGGGATGCGACTCGTAAGTTTTGGCCGGAGAAGGCGCCTGGCATGAGCTATTGGCATATGATGCTTAATCGCAATAAACTGGGCGTAGCCTTGAATATTAAAAAGGATGGTGGACGCCAGGCTTTGACTAGGCTTTTGGCAGAGGCCGATGTGTTTTTAGAGGGCTTTCGTCCAGGATATTTGGCTCGCTATGGCTTGGATTACGAGACCATCCATAAAATTAATCCACGCTTGGTATATTGCTCTATCACTGGGTTTGGGCAAAATTGCCATAAGCCGGCACATGATTTAAATGTTATTGGCCTAGCAGGATTGAATAGTCTCGATGATGTGGGCGGTGCCTGTGTCAGCGAGGTGCAGGTTTCAGCTATCGGTAGCGGGCTCAACGCTTTGAGCGGTATCGCTATGGCGCTCCTAGCTCGTGAGCGCACGGGACAGGGGCAACATCTGGATGTAAATCTTTATGCGACGGCGCTGTCCATGCAGGTAACGGGCATCAGCTCTCTATGGGGCTGTCAGGAAACGGGTGACACACCCTTTGGTCGTACTGCCCATTATTACAATATTTATCAAACGAAGGATAAGCGTTTCTTGACCGTTGGTACTATTGAGCCTAAGTTTTGGCAACGCTTTTGTGATTTGATTGAGTGCCCTGAGCTGGAAAAGCGTCAGTTTGATTTTGCTCATGAGGCGGAGCTGAAGAAGCTGGTAGCATCAAAAATCGCTGCTAAAACCCAAAGGGAATGGCTGGAACTTATAGGAACCGCAGAATTTTGCGTTACCCCCGTATGCTCCTTGGATGAAGCCCTGCGAAGCCAGCTCACTGCTCAAGAAAATATGCTGCAGGAGCAGGAATGTGATTTAGGGAAGCTACGCTATGTGAGTGGTCCCGTGAAGTTTTCTGATGCTGGAGCTATCATTTCTCGGCGCGCTCCTTATTTGGGGGAGCATACTCAGGAGGTTTTGGCTGCCTTAGGCTATAGCGATGAGGCGATCAGCGCTTTGAGCGCGGAGGGAGCGATTTAGGAGGTAAGCATGAAGAAGCTTTATAAACTTTTCTTGGCTCTGGTGCTGGCTTGCGCCTTCCTTGTGGGCGTTCAGCCCGTGGAAGCCGGCATGATAAGCGTGGAGCAGGAAGTAAAAATGGGCAAGGAAACCGCTCAGGCTCTTGAGGCTAAATATGGCCTATCCCAGGATTATTATCTTAACGAGCGGGTAAATAGAATTGGTCAACGGCTGGCGACAGTGTGTGGACGTAATGATATTAGCTATTCCTTTAAGGTGCTCAACGCCAACGAGGTCAATGCCTTAGCCTGTCCCGGAGGCTTTATTTATGTCTTTAAGGGTTTACTTGATTACATGCCCACAGATACTGAGCTAGCAGGCGTGTTGGGCCATGAGGTTGGTCACGTCGCTAAAAAGCACACGGTGCATTCCATTGAAAAGCAGCTGTGGACCTCCTTGATTTTGATCGCCGCTACCCGCGGTCAGGGACTGGGGCTAGTGCAGGCGGCACAGCAGGCGCTATTCGCAGGCTATAGCCGCACGGACGAGCGCGGCGCTGATAAGGAAGGCGTAAATAACACCATTAAGGCCGGCTTTAACCCTTATGCCATGCTGATCACGGTGCAGAAGCTGGATGATTTATCCAAGCAGGGCGGTGGCGCAAATTATGGCCTGTTCAGCAGCCATCCTGAGCCGGAGGAGCGCGTTAAGCGGGTTATGAAGCAGCTGAAGGCCTATAATATTCATCCGGATGTCAATATTACCGATGATGACCATGCCTATGTTACCGAGGGCAATTGGCGCTTTGATATTAATCAAAGCATAGGGAATACTAAGGCCAAATATCGTGCCTATATGCTGGCCGGGGGACTGTGGAATGTACGTCAGCGTGGGAAGATCAATCCTAATTATTTCGTAGTGCGCGATAATGGTAGCTATGCTCATATTTATTACGACGATATCCAAATTTTGACTTTATATACTCAGGACGCAGGCGCTTGGGGCAGCGCGGGAGCTTATGCCGGCGCTTGTGTGGATATGCTGCGGAATTGGGCTGTAGTTGCCAATGCGAATGATGCGAAGGCGGCAGCTAAGGCTAAGAAAAAATAAAATAATCTAGCAAAGGATTTTAGCGTGTGGATAGGGTAAATCTGCACGCTTTTTCTTTATTATTTGCTAGCATTGTGATAAAATATCTATATTATGGGTTAGTCTATGCTAGAGAATGCTAGCATGATCCTTAGTAGAATTTTGATTCCTTAGTCTAGCTTAGGTAGGAGAACCCATTGACAGGAGGCGAGGCAGTGACAAATCTAGAAACTACATACGGGACTCTGTATTTGTGCGCCACGCCCATTGGTAATTTAGAGGATATGACGCCGAGAGCCCAGCGGATGCTGGCGGAGGCGGATGTAATAGCCGCTGAGGATACGCGGCATACCCTACAGCTTTTGAATCATTTCGGCATCAAGGGTCGCTTGGTGCGTTACGATGAGCACAGCAAGGAAAAGCAAGGAGCGTACCTTTTGGAGCAGCTTTTGCAGGGCAAAAGCGTTGCTCTGGTCAGCGACGCAGGTTTTCCGGGCATTGCGGACCCCGGCGAGGCGCTGGCCAAGGAGGCCATCGCCGCCGGGGTGCGGGTGGTGCCCGTGCCCGGCGCTAACGCGGCTCTGTGCGCTCTAATCGCTTCCGGGCTGCCCGCCTATCCTTTTTTCTTCGGGGGCTTTTTGCCCAAGAGCAAGAAAAATCGGCGGGAGCAGCTGGAAAGCTGGAAGTACATCCCCGCGACCATGATTCTCTATGAAGCGCCCCATCGCATTGAAGAAGTGCTCAAGGATATTCTTGAAAGCTGGGGCGACCGCCCTATGGCGGCCGCAAGGGAGCTGACCAAGCTCCACGAGGAGTTCTATCGGGGCACCATCAGCGGCTGCTTGGAGTGGCTCGCAGCAGGCGCTGCTCGCGGCGAGTTCTGCCTCGTCATCGGCGCCGGTGAAGCCAAGGCGCCTAGCGAGGAAGTGGAGCTGGAGCCCTTAGATGAAGTGCGACAGCTAATCAAAGAGGGTATGGACAAAAAAACAGCCCTAGCCCAAGTCGCAAAAAAACGTAAAATCCCCAAACGGGAGCTATATAATCAACTAATTTCTGAAGGAGAAGAGGCATAAAGATGACTAAACCGACCTATTATATTACTACCCCTATTTATTATCCTAGCGATAATCTGCATATCGGCCACGCTTATTGCACCACTATCGCCGATACCCTGGCTCGCTATCACCGCCTGAAGGGCGAGGACGTGTGGTTCCTCACCGGCAGTGACGAGCACGGCCTGAAGATTCAACGTAAGGCTAAGGAAAAGGGCGTAACCCCCATCCAATATGTTGACGCCATTATCGCTAACTTTAAGCTGCTCTGGGAGCGCCTGCACATTTCTAACAACGACTTCCTGCGTACCAGCCAAGAGCGTCATCACAAGGTAGTACAGGACGCACTGCAAAAAATTTATGAGCAGGGCGACATCTATAAAAAGAATTATAAGGGCCTTTATTGCGTGCCCTGCGAGTCCTATTGGCTGGAGCGCCAGCTGGACGAAAATCACTGCTGCCCCGACTGCCATCGTCCTGTAGAGGAGATGGAGGAGGAAAGCTATTTCTTCAAAATGAGCAAGTACCAGGATTGGTGGCTTGATTTTATTGAAAAGCATCCTGATTTCATCCAACCGGCTAGCCGTCGCAACGAAATGATCAATTTCGTAAAGCAGGGCTTGGAGGATTTGTGCATTACCCGTACTACCTTCGACTGGGGCATTCCTGTACCCTTCGACAAAAAGCATGTGGTTTACGTTTGGTTTGACGCCTTGCTGAATTACCTGACCGGCATTAAATACGGTACCGATGACGCTTTCTTCCACAAATTCTGGCCCGCAAGCCTGCATTTGGTAGGCAAGGAAATCGTACGCTTCCACACCATTATTTGGCCCATTATGCTGCACGCTATGGGCTTGGAGCTGCCGGAAGAGGTTTATGGCCATGGCTGGCTCATCGTTGACGGCGATAAGATGTCCAAATCCAAGGGCAATGTCATTGACCCGCTGGCTTTGATTGACGAGTTCGGTGCTGACTCCATTCGTTACTTCCTGCTGCGCGAGATTAACCTGGGCAGTGATGGCAACTTCTCCCGCGATGCGCTGATTACTCGCATCAATGCTGATTTGGCCAATGACCTTGGCAACCTGCTCCACCGCACTGTGTCCATGATTGAAAAATATCATGGTGGCGTTGTGGAGGATGCCGGCGCTAGCGAAGCTATCGATGACGAGCTGAAGGCATTGGTTGCTGAAACCGTAGCTACCTATGGTAAGGCTATGGACAATATGGAAATTAACACTGCTATCAAGGCTGTATGGGCTTTGATTAGCCGTGCCAATAAATATATCGATGAGACCGCTCCCTGGATTTTGGCTAAGGATACAGCTAAGGCCGACCGCCTGAAGACTGTTATGTATAACCTGGCTGAAACCCTGCGCATTGTGGCTATTTTGATCAGCCCCTATATCCCCACCACCAGCCCCAAGATTTATACTCAATTGGGCCTGGTTGCTCCGGAGCAATTCCTGCTGGAGAACGCTGTTTGGGGTGGCTTGGCTAACGGAACCAAGGTTTGCAAGGGAGAACCTCTCTATCCGCGCATCGAGATTGCTGAGGATGGTGCAACCATTATCGGTGGCAAGCGCTATGAGCGTCCTGTTGTAGAAGCGCCGAAGGCTGAAGCACCCAAACCGGCTATGGAGCCCATTAAACCGGAAATCCAATTCCCTGATTTTGAAAAAATCGATTTGCGTGTGGGCAAGGTTTTGGCAGCGGAAAAGGTTAAGAAGTCTAAGAAGCTTTTGAAGCTGCAGGTAGAAATTGGTGACGAGGTACGCACCATTGTCAGCGGCATTTCCCAATACTATGAGCCCGAGCAAATGCTGGGTCGCAATGTTGTGGTTGTGGCTAATCTGGCTCCGGCCAAGCTGATGGGCATTGAGTCCTTTGGCATGCTGCTGTGCGCAAGCGATGGTCAAGGTAATTTGGTATTAGCGGAAGCTCCTAATATGGCTAGTGGTAGCCGTGTGAAGTAAAATGAGTAGAACAGGTTTATGGGATACTCACGCCCATTTAGATGATCCTGCCTTCGCTAAGGACCGCAAGGAGCTTTTGGCCCAGCTGGAGCAGGACTTGGACGGCATTATCAATGCCGGTTGTGATGCTCCTAGCTCCGCTATGGCAGTGGAGCTGGCGGAGCAGTATCCTTTCATCTATGCGGCAGTGGGCTATCATCCGGAAAATTTAAAGGGCATCGCCCCCAACTATTTAGAGCAGCTGGCGGCTTGTGCCGTGCATCCCAAGGTTGTAGCTATCGGTGAGATTGGCTTGGACTACTACTGGAAGGAAAACGAGCCTAAATCCGTGCAAAAACGCATCTTTTTGGAGCAAATCGACTTAGCAAAGCAATTTGATTTGCCCATCATTATCCATGACCGTGAGGCTCATGGGGATATGCTGGAGCTGTTCCAAAGGGAAGTTAAGGGTGTACAGGCTGTTTTCCACTGCTTTAGCGGTAGTTTGGAAATGGCTAAGGAGCTAGCCAAGCGTGGCTACTACTTTGGCTTTGGCGGTACATCCACCTATAAAAATGCCCAAAAGGTGCGGGAGGTTATGCAGTATATTCCCAAGGAGCTAATGCTCTTTGAGACCGACTGCCCTTACCTGACGCCGGTGCCCTTCCGTGGCAAGCGTAATAATCCCGGCTATGTGGAATACACCGCTCGCAATGCGGCATTAGTGCTGGATATGGATATGGCAGAGCTTGCCACTCTGACCACGGCCAACGCTAAAAGGCTCTTTAAGAAAATAAAATAAAGCAAGGCTTACTTATGCAGCCCCGCTCTGAAAAGAGTGATCCCCGCTCTCAGTGAGCGGGGATTTTGTTTATGCTTTATAACCACGAGCTTCCGCAACCTTGGCAAAGGCTACGCTAGCTGCGTCAATGGTTTTTTGAATATCCTCAGGGCTGTGCGCCAAGGATAAAAAGTTAGTTTCGAACTGGCTGGGCGGCAGATAAATGCCCTGCTCCAGCATGGAGTGGAAGTAAATCTTGAAGGCTTCCAAATCACTAGCAGCTGCGCTATCGAAATCAGTAACAGGCTTGTCGTTGAAGAAGACGGTGAACATGCTACCTAAGCGATGTACCTGCACGGGCACGCCAGCCTTGGCAGCTGCACGTTCTAGGCCACCGGTTAAAATAGCGGTCATGCTTTCCAGCTTTTCGCAAACCTTATTTTCTTCCATATAGGTCAGGGCTGCGATACCTGCTGCCATGGCCAGCGGGTTGCCGCTTAAGGTACCAGCTTGATACATGGGGCCAGCGGGAGAAACCTTTTGCATGATTTCCAGCTTGCCGCCATATGCTGCAACGGGCAGACCGCCGCCGATAACCTTACCCAAGCAGGTAATATCGGGGTCAACATCATAGAGGGATTGGCTGCCTCCTTGAGCGCTGCGGAAGCCGCTCATAACCTCGTCACAGATAACAAGCGCACCATATTTTTTCGTCAGCGCGCGA
Source organism: Phascolarctobacterium sp. (assembly GCA_004558595.1). Lineage (GTDB taxonomy): Bacteria > Bacillota > Negativicutes > Acidaminococcales > Acidaminococcaceae > Phascolarctobacterium_A. Next base: position 15,211 of record SFCN01000039.1, read on the forward strand.
ACGCCTTCCAGATAGCCTTCCTTGGGCAGTACGAGACCCATGTTGCCCGGAGTAGGCTCCATAATTACCGCGGCGATTTCATCGCCGCGCTCTGCGAAAACCTTTTCCAAAGCAGGCAAATCGTTAAAAGGAACAGTGATGGTAGTAGAAGCAACTGCTTTAGGCACGCCGGGACTGTCGGGTACGCCAAAGGTTGTGGCGCCGCTGCCAGCCTTCACCAGCAGGCTGTCGTGGTGACCATGATAGCAGCCGATAAATTTCACGATGCAGTCACGGTCGGTATAGGCACGAGCTAAGCGCAAAGCGCTCATGGTCGCTTCGGTGCCGCTGTTAACCATACGCACCTGGTCCATGGAAGGTACTAAACGACATACTAACTTAGCCAACTCGGTTTCAGCCAAGGTAGGAGCGCCATAGGAGGTACCCTTTTCTGCTGCGGCCTTGATGGCCTCGGTTACGCAGTCGGGTACATGACCCATGAGCAAGGGACCATAGCTCAAAACATAATCGATATATTCGTTACCATCAATATCATAGATTTTGCTGCCCTTGCCACCGGCAATGAAGGGAGGTACGCCGCCCACGCTGCGGAAGGAACGCACAGGGCTATTGACGCCGCCGGGGATGTACTTGCGTGCTTCCTCAAAGGCGGCAGTAGATTTACTTTGATTCATAACAAAAATCCTTTCCTAAAAAAGATGATGCCTTAGCGCCAGTCTTACTCCTTTAACCATTTAGCAACATCCAAAGCATGATAGGTAATAATCATCTTCGCACCGGCACGCTTGAAGCCCAACATGGTTTCCATAACAATGCGTTTTTCGTCAATCCAGCCCTTTTCAGCAGCAGCCTTAACCATGGCATATTCGCCGCTTACATTATAAACGCACAGGGGACGATTGAAGGTTTCGTGCACACGTTGCACAATGTCCAAGAAGGCCAGCGCAGGCTTAACCATAATAATGTCTGCACCCTCTTCGATATCCAGCGCAACCTCACGCAATGCTTCATCACTGTTAGCAGGGTCCATCTGATAGCCCTTGCGATCACCAGCGGAAGGAGTGGAGTCGGCTGCGGCACGGAAGGGACCATAATAAGCGGAAGCGAATTTAGCAGCATAAGCCATAATGGGAACATGGTTGAAGCCGTTTGCATCCATGGCTTCGCGAATTGCCTTTACATAGCCGTCCATCATGTTGGAGGGAGCGATCATATCAGCGCCGGCTTGACAATGAGAAACAGCCACCTTAGCCAAAAGGGGCAGAGTTTCATCATTGTTCACGGTGCAGCCGTTTTGTAGCACGCCGCAGTGACCATGCTCAGTGTATTCGCACATGCACACATCGGTGATAATGACGATTTCAGGATAATTAGCTTTGATGAATTTGCAGGCCAGCTGCACGGGCTCATTCATATCCCAAGCGCTGCTGCCCACTGCATCCTTATAGGAGGGCACGCCAAAGAGCAGCACGGCAGGAATGCCTAAGCTAGCAACCTCGTCCATGCACTCGCCGAGGCGATCAATGGACCAATGGTAGTTGCCGGGCAGGGATTCAATTTCATGCTTTACATTAGTGCCGGGAACAACAAAAATAGGATAAATCAAATCTTTTACAGATACTTCAGTTTCGCGGATCATAGCCCGTAAATTTTCAGTAGCACGGGTACGACGGGGACGATAAATAGGAAAACCAGTAGACATTTTCAGGACTCCTTTACAAAATCGTCGATAATATGCCATCTGCTTTGTCACAGCTCCTAGACGTACTCAAAGTATGCCTAGGAGCTGTTTCACTCATCTGACATATTCTCAACGATTTATTATCATTTTATATATTACTTATTATAGTAATTTCTAATAGCTTTTACTAAGCCATCAATGGTATATTTTTCAGCTTCGATTGCCGGAGCAAAGCCGTGCTTGCGCAGGGTTTCGCTGGTCACAGGGCCAATAGCGGCCAAAGCTACCTTGTTCAACAGCTCTTGCTTGTCGCCTAGAACTTTCAAGAGATTGGTGACAGTGGAGGAGCTGGTGAAGGTCACCACGCTAGCGCTGCCATCTGCGAGGGCAGCCAGCAGCTCATCCTTGTTCTCGCAATCAGCCACCGTTTCATAGGCGGTAACCACATCAACCACTGCGCCGATTTTACGCAGGGACTCAGGCAGCACCTCACGCGCAACCTTGGCACGAGCAATAAGAATCTTGTCACCAGCGGTGATTTTATCTGCCAAAGCTTCGGCCAGCTCCTCCGCCTTGTAGGCGGAAGGAACTAAATCAGCAGTAAGACCGTGAGCCTTGAGAGCGTCGGCGGTAGCGCTGCCGATGGCAGCCAGCTGTACGCCGGCCAAAGAGCGAGCATCCTTGCCTGCGGCAGTCAAGCGCTCAAAGAAATACTCAACGCCGTTAGCGCTGGTGAATACAAGCCATTTATAGCTAGATAATTCGGCAATACCCTTATCCAAGGGACCGTAATCGGCGGCAGGAACGATTTTAATAGCGGGCACTTCAATAACCTTGGCACCCAAGGCCTCCAGTTTTTTGGTTAAATCGCTGGCCTGAGCGCGAGCTCTGGTCACGATAATGGTTTGACCGAAGAGAGGCTTATTATCGAACCATTGCAGCTGCTCACGCAGCTTTACAACCTCACCCACTAAGAAAATAGCGGGAGGCTTTAAATTATTAGCCTTCACATCCTCTGCGGCCTTACCCAAGGTAGTAACCAGAGTGCGTTGCTCCGGATGGGTACCCCAGCGGATAACAGCGACAGGGCAGTCAGCGCTGCGCCCATTAGCGATTAATTGGCTGGAAATCTTTTCAATATTTTCCACGCCCATCAGGAAAACAAGGGTATCGACGGCGGTGGCCAAGCCCTTCCAGTTAATGGTGGAAACACCCTTGGTGGGATCCTCATGGCCGGTGATTACGGCGAAGGAGGTAGCCACATGACGGTGGGTAACGGGAATGCCTGCATATTCAGCTACAGCGATAGCGCTGGTCACGCCGGGAACGAATTCAAAGGGCTGTCCCGCTTCTAAAAGCTCGATGGCTTCCTCACCACCGCGGCCAAAAACGAAGGGGTCACCACCCTTTAAACGAGCAACGGTCTTGCCCTCTTGAGCTAATTTAACCAAAAGCTTATTAATATCCGGTTGGCGCATAGTATGGTTGGCGCTAGCCTTACCCACATAAACCATTTCTGCATCCTTGCGAGCAAAGGCCAAAATGCGAGGATCGGCCAAGCGGTCATAAACTACTGCGTCCGCAGTTTCCAGACATTCCTTAGCCTTAAGACCCAATAATCCCGGGTCGCCGGGGCCTGCACCAATTAAATATACTTTACCCTGTTTAGTCATTCTGTCACTCTCCTTAAAGAATCGCAGCCAAAATTTTTTGACCGCCGTTTGCAAGCATCTTTTTGCCCAATTTCTGTCCCAGGGCTACAGCGTCCACGGCTGCGCCCTCGATAGTATCTCTCAAAACAGTGCTGCCATCTAAAGCAGCAATGATAGCTTCAATCTTGATTTGCTCACCATTCACATCAGCATGCACACCGATGGGCACCTGACAGCCGCCTTCTAAAAGGCCTAAGAAGGCACGCTCGGCGGCGGTAGCGTAAACTGTAGGCTGGTCATTCAAAAAGTCCAGCATTTGGCGAACCTCAGCATCATCGGTACGGCATTCAATAGCGAGGGCACCCTGGCCTACGGCAGGCAGGCAGACATCGCTGGGAATGATAGCCTTAATGCGGTCTCCGTGACCCAGTCGCTCCAAGCCAGCCGCTGCTAAGATTACTGCATCATATAGGCCTTCGTCCAGCTTGCGCAGACGAGTATCCACATTGCCGCGCAAATCACGAATGGTTAAATCGGGGCGAGCTGCTAAAAGCTGTGCCTTGCGACGTAGGCTGCTAGTGCCTACAACTGCGCCTAAGGGCAGCTCTTCAAAGCAGGCGTAATCATTGCTGACAAAGGCATCGCCTACGTTGGCGCGTTCAGTGATGGCGGTTAAGCACAAGCCTTCCGGTAGCACTGTGGGCATATCCTTCAGACTATGCACGGCCAAGTCTACCTCGCCGCTTAACAAATCTTCTTCGATTTCCTTGGTAAATAATCCCTTGCCTCCAATTTGAGCTAAGGGAACATCCAAAATTCTGTCGCCCTTGGTGACGATTTTTTTCAGCACTACCTCGCATTCGGGGTACTGCTTGCGTAGGCAGGCAGCAATGTGATTGCTCTGCCACAGGGCTAAAAGACTTTGTCTAGTCCCAATCTTCAATACGGCTTTCATCACCAAACTCCTCTCCGCTTTCGTTCAATAAGAATAAATCACACATCATTTGCTTGTAGCGCTCTTCCTCGGGGGTGCCGGCTACAGCGTTCATGGCCTTCATGGGCTCACGTAGAAATTTATGCTCCAAGCGCTGAGTCATTAAATCAATAATGCGACGCTCTTCATCCGTTAAATTAGGCAATTTAATAAAGGCCTTCTTGAGCACCTTCTGACGCAGGAAATTCATTTTATCGTGGAGCTGTACCATAACAGGGCGCATAGTGTAATAACGCAAACGCTCCTTTAGAGCAGCGATTTCTTCTGCGATAATTTGCTCTGCAACCTTGGCCTCGTGGCTGCGGAAATTCTTGTTCACATCAACAACGTTTTCCAAATCATCGATATTATAAACAGTAACACCCTTCATGTCATTCAGAGCCGGGTCCACATCGCGGGGCACCGCGATGTCGATTAAAATTAAGGGACGGGTCTGGCGATTATTCAGCAAAGGACCAAGATTTTCCGCTGTCAGCACATAGTGTGGCGCACCGGTGGAGGTAATAATGATATCCGCTTGGGCAGCCTGCTTAAACATTTCTTGATAGGGAATGGCGATGCCATTAAATTTTTCGGCAAGCTCCTGGGCATGGTCAAAATTACGATTGCTAACGAAAATAGTCTTCGCGCCCTTGTCGATCAAATGGCGGGCAGTAAGCTCGCTCATATGACCTGCGCCCACTACCAGAATATTGGCAGTACGCAAATCACCCAAAATATTAATTGCTAAATCCACTGCAGCACTGGAAACTGAAACGCTGCTATAGGCGATTTTCGTTTCAGTGCGCACCCGCTTGCCCACAGCGATGGCCCGATTCATTAGCGTGTTTAAAATGGTATCGGTCATATCGTTGGCACGGGCGATTTGGTAAGCATTTTTGATTTGACTCAGAATCTGTCCTTCCCCGATAATCAGAGAATCCAGACTGGAGGCTACTCTAAACAAATGCTGCACACATAAGGTGCCCGTTAAATTGTAAAAATACTCGCCCTTATAATGCTCGCCTGCCAAATGCTCCAAAAGCTTCTTAATAAAGGGAATAGCTTCATGGGGATTTTCCAACACCATATACAGCTCAGTGCGGTTGCAGGTGGACAAAAGCATGGCCTCGGGGATATTGTCATAATTGCGTAAACGGCGCAAAATACTGGCGACCCTATCATTAGTGAAATTAAAACGCTCGCGGATCTCAACGGGGGCCGTTTTGTGATTGAGACCTAAAACTGTTAATTGCATCTAAGATGTTCTCCTTTGCCTGAGCAGCATGACCTGCTGCTACTAAATTTATCATATCCTTTGTAAGCAGACCTCGCCAAAAAGCAGTACGTTGCGCAGGAGTTGAGGGGATTCGCTGCACTACACGGCGCTGCTCCCGTAAAAAATCATTAAAGGTTGCCATATCAGGAGTAATTACTTGTTGTAATTTTTGCTTTAAGATTCTTGTAAAGGCTGGCATACCGCCTGTGGCTAAGGCTACAGTGATATCTCCTTGGGTAAAGGAAGACGGCACCGTAAAATTGCTTAGCTCCGGCTCCGTAATATTATTACAGAGCAGAGGTGCCTCAGTGGTGATTTGCCTATTAACGGCTACATCATTGGTAGCAGCTATAACAATGAAGGCATGCTGTAAATATTGTGTCTTGTAGCAATCATTAATCAGCTGGCAATGATATTTCTGTGCGGTTTCTTGGAGCATAGCACAGCACTGAGGGGCCACGATTGTGACCTTGGCGCCGGCTTCGCACAGGGTATTGAGCTTGCGGGCAGCCACTTCGCCACCACCGATGATTACGCATTGCTTGCCTTTTAGCTTTAACATAACAGGATAATGAAAATTGTTCTCAATAAGCATTTGTTAAACCACCTTGGATTTAGTGATAATACATGTCATTAAATACCAGTCTTAAGTATATATAATATCACAAATCGCAGATTTTATAAAGAAGGCTCAGGAGAAATTGCAATATTTTTTACACTAATAGCACTTTTACGTCCGTATGCTTTGCAAGTCCCTTTAGGCAACTGAAATGCCTAGCTTTTATGCACAAAAAAACCTACTTATCCACAGTTTTATGGAAAAGTTATCCACAGTGTGCATAAGTAGGTGGAAAAAGTCACTATACTGAGTATTATTGATAAGGTTTATTTTACGATCAAGGTATTTACGAGATTTCTCAACTGCTCGAGGCCATTGGGTTGGGAAGCAAGGCTGTTGGCGTACCTCATAGAAACCTGAGCACCTAAATAATTGCGCATTTTGTTTTCTTATTATCTGGTTTTGCCCTTAGGGCTGGCTTTTTTACAGGCTTCGATGCTCAGGGCGTGCAGGTGCTTAGCGATAAGCTTAAGCAAAATGAGGGCAGTAGCGTGGCTATGGTCTTGGATGGGCCCAGTGGCTGTGGCAAGACCACTATTTTGCATTTGATTTCCGGACTTTTACATGCTGACAGCGGTAGTATTATATTTGCGGGGCAGGAGCTTTTAGGGCTAGACAATAAAAGTAGAGCTCGGTGGCGTAGTCAAAATATAGGTTATATTCTGCAAAGGTTGAACCTATTGGAGGAGCTAAGCAGGAGCCTTGGCTGCAATTCGCTCAAGGTAGAGCCTTTAGTGAGGAGCATGAGGCCGTTTTGGGGGCCGAGGCTGATAGATTAAGTGGGCTAAAGCTGGGCGATACATTTTCTTCGGTGCATGGTTTAGTAGCTAATGCTAATAGCAAGTCTTATGGAGAGAAGTATAAGGTGGCAGGCATATTAAAACCTGTACACGGACCTTATGATCAGGGAATTTTTGTTACTATGGAGAGCATTTGGGAGCACCACAAGCATGGGGAGCAGGAGCTCACAAAGTATGTTGAGCATGATAACGATAGGGATGTGACTGCTGTTATCATTCGCCCTATGGGATGTGCAGCATCGATGCAGCTGGTTGCCAGCCTATTGGACAGCGTCTCACAGCGATGTTGTGGAGAATTTATAGAAAAAGCAAGCTCAATAAGGTATAGGGCCTTACAAAAATCCTAGAAGGAATAGCCTAAGTACAAAAAAATCCCCGCTCTGTTCAGAGCGGGGATTTGCTTTAAGCTAAGCTTAAATTATTTGCCGAAATATCTCTTCAGCAGGCCAGCAAAAGCTTTGCCATGGCGAGCTTCGTCGCGGCCCATTTCATGAACGGTGTCATGGATAGCGTCCAGACCCAGAGCCTTAGCGCGTTTAGCCAGATCGTTCTTGCCAGCGGTTGCGCCGTTTTCAGCTTCTACACGCATAGCCAGGTTCTTTTCGGTGGAGTCGGTAACAACTTCGCCCAGCAGTTCTGCGAATTTAGCAGCGTGCTCTGCTTCTTCATAAGCAGCTTTTTCCCAATACAGGCCGATTTCAGGATAGCCTTCGCGATGAGCAACGCGAGCCATAGCCAGGTACATACCAAC
>SFCN01000106.1 GCA_004558595.1 Phascolarctobacterium sp.
GCCGTTGCTGTTATAGGGGCTGTAGGTGTTGGGGCTTCTGCCGGTAGCCACATTATTGGTATGGTTCACAGATGCCTGAGACGCCTGAACAGCCTGCCGGGCTATATTGAGGGCGTGAGTAGCGTTCGCCATGGTTGCCAGGCGCTGAGTTTCCATATATGCCCGGGTCGCCTGCTGGGCTGCGGGGCTGCCCGGTGCCGTGGAGCATAACAAGAATATTTAAATATGACCAATAAACAAGGTCTTCCATTCTTTAAAGACAAAACTATTTAAGAGATCTGTAAAACTCCGTTTCTCCCATACAACCATCTATCGCGCGCCACCTCAGTCTTTTTGCACAAATTAGAGTACCATCGTAGTCTTTAAAATTCTTTTCCGATAGTTCATCACTATCGCCCCAATAGATATAGTTGTCCATAATTAATAATGTTGCTCCCTGCATTTCGCATGTGTATTCTATTCCTGCCGGAAATAGCTTCATAAATTTTAAATCTTCAAATTGGAGTTCAATCATAGACGGATTATCATATTGTCGTTGAATAACAATCTTCAATGTTCTTGCGTTATTAATCGGATACATTGACAATTCATCGTTCACATATGCTCCACTTACATACTTTAATTCTTTAATACATGAATCATGAAAGTAGCACATTTGTTCCATGAATTGGCATATATCATCGCTATTTTTTATTTCAAGCCACTTAATCTGTTGTTCCTTCATTTTATACTCCTACCATTACAATTCCTTTACTAATTAATGCGGCAATCGGTCCAAGCAAAAAGTCATCTCCAACTCCTATGCCTGTTATGTTGTCTGCCAAAACAAGGCCAATAGCAACTCCACCAACAATTATTATCCCTACACCAATGGCAGGTTCTAATGAAAACTGATACTCTGGTGATGGGGGTAAATGTTCTTTTTGCCTTTTGCCATCTTTCCATTCATGATCATGTGGGAAAGGGATTCCTTTGCCCGAATGATTATAGTCTCTATCACGAACAGGTTTGCCATCTTCGCCGTACCACCGTTTTTGCTTTGGAGTACCATCGGGATTTTTTAATGTCTGATCTGAGCCTGGCTCTCCTTCAGGCGGCAAATTTTTGACTTGTACTGCTAACATTGTTTTTTCTGAAATGATTGGTTTATTAGTTGAGCAATAGTAAACGCTGTCAGCAGTCACGTCTTCAATCCTCGGTGCATCGGGGGAAGGAGCCTTACCGCTCTGGTAGCTGCTGTTGTTATACGAAGTTGCGTTGCCGTTGCTGTCATAGGGGCTATAGACCGGCGCCGTATAAGCCCCGCCGCCGGAGGAACCGTTGTAGGAGCCACCGGAAGAAGCGGGTGCCTGGTAAGACGTGCCGGAGCCAGAGCTGATAAGATTGCTGACCGCCGTAGTCACACTGTTGTAGGCGCTCTTTGCGGCGTTGGTCACCGTGCTGGCGGCACTCTTAACGGTGTTTACCACCTTGCTTGCCGTATTCTTGACCACTGTAGTAACCTTGCTAACCGTAGTCTTTACGGCGCTTACGGCGTTTTGCACCCCGGTTTTTACGCTATTCCAGGCGGACTTCAAGCTCTGGCCGCTGGGGTCGATGAAGTTGACCGGGTCATTCTGGACGTAGGTATAGCGGTTCAGGCTGTTGGGCGCAGTTATGCTGCCACGGACAATGTCCTTCTGGCTGAAGCGGTTCATCGCCGGTTCATAGAAGCGGGCACGGAGGTAAACCATGCCGGTGACGGCGTTGTAGTATTCGCCGTTATAGCCAAAGCCGGAGACCTGTTCCCCGATCTGCTCGCCGAAGGGGGTGTAGCTCTTGGAGATGACGTCCTTCTTTGAGAACGCACCGCAAAAGGTATACCAGGCATTATTATAGCTGGCCTCTGCCGCCACGGAGCCACGGCCATCGTAGACGTACTCGGTCTTACGGTTGCCTGTCTGTGCGGAGATGCGCTCCAGGCCGTAGGTGTAGTTTGTCTCCACCCCGTTGGTGTTGGCGGAGATCACCACGCCGTCCCCCATGAGGATGTCCCAAGTTAAGTCGGTCGTACCATCCTTGTTAGTTACGCTGCTCAGAAGCCCATTGGCGTTGTAGGTATAGGTCTCGGTGGTCTGGCCGTCCGTCCAGCTTTGGAGCAGGTTCAGGGCGTTGTAGGCGTAACCATGACACCTGGGCCGCCATCGATAAGGTAGATTTTCAATACTTTATCTCTCAGCAAAAACGCTAGCCAATTCCGGGTGATGTCCGAGAATATATATTTCAGCTTTCTTATTGGCCGAATACCACCATATCTCTTCTCCATTGACACTGGTAACAAAAATTCTTGGGCTAAGATTACGACTTCGAATCTTTTCGATTTTAATAACATCTCCCCATAATATTGACTTGCTTTGACTTTTTACGCATTTCAAACTGATTCCCTTTTCGTTAATCAAAATCATGTCATCAATGCGACTATGGTCTAGAATATATATGTCCACGAGCAAGGATGAGATAATCAGAGCTGTTATAACCATAATGGGCATGATTCCTGCAAAAAGTAAGAGTCGATAATCACCCGATTGAGTTGACAAAAAAACTGAGAAAAAAGAAAGAAAAATTACAGTGGACAGTAACATCAAAAAACGGTTTTTAATATGACCATGATATTTTTTAATCTCCATGCCAAACTTCACCCTCCATTCGACAGCGTTGCAGTAAATAGGTCAAAAGTTCCTTCATTTACGGCAGAAATCAGGGCCGAAATGCCTTTTGACGCCTCAGCTGTTGCATAAGTTGTAAGGCCAAACGGAGAGGCAATAGCAGCAATTATTCCACTAGCTAAGCCACTCGAGACCGCTTCTTGGGTATTAATCTCTCTCCCATCCAAAGTCTGATTAATTAGGTTACCAACGAAGCCACCAGAACTTCCGCCAGCAAAGGCCGATCCGACAGTAATCCCAAGAGATTTCAGCACATCACGGCCTGTTACGGCTATTCCTTTCACGATATTACTAACTGCGCCACCACCACTAGCAAAGCCAACTCCTGTCAAAAGCCCAGACACTTCGCCGCCTGCCCAACCAGCAAAAAATGTCCCGCCATTTAGTTCATTGGCATAACCGCCAAATAGAGAAGAAACTCCTGAGGCAAGTAATATTGTACCAGCAGGACCCCCAACTCCAGTTGTTAATAATATTCCCCCACCAACTATTTCAGCAGCGCTTGCTATGGTCATCAACGTTTTCTGGCCCTTATCGGTTTTGGCCCAGGCGACGACGCTATCCCAAGCTTGGCTCAGTGCCGCCGAGCCGTAATCCCCAGCACCAAGGGCATTCGTATTGGGAACTCTTTTTGCAATACTGCAATAGTAAACGCTGTCAGCAGTCACGTCTTCAATCCT
>SFCN01000107.1 GCA_004558595.1 Phascolarctobacterium sp.
TATTATAGTTTTCAACGCTTGCTCAACATCTAAGCACATCACCATAATTATCTTTCTAACTTCAGAGTCAATGCATGCGATATCATATAAATACGAAAAGTCCAGACTAACAAAACGCCCTGCTTTGTCTGTTGAAGTATAAATATCAAACAGGCTGGAATATTCCATCAATTTATTGTATGCGTATTCTCGTTTCATTATACGCTCAGCACTGTCTTTTGTTATATGGTTAAATGAAATTCCCAAATTAATCATTTGAGCAATTTGATCTAACTCTGACATTCAGTCTCCTCCTCGCTACTATAGTCATTCATACCATCTCTTTCATATTTCCCCAGCAGTTCTGGTCCAAAATAATTCACTTCAACCTTTCCTTTTGTTGGTCCGTCCGTAAAGTACACTCCTGTTATTTCATCTCCTCGATCTGCTTTTAAAAAATTTGAGCCTAATGACAAAATTGTTACACCTGTATAGGGCTTACTTCTCAATGTTTCATCAGTCTCGTTAAGACTTCTAACTCCGTTCCAAGTAAATTTCAAAAAACACTCAGTGCAGTTAGAGCAGATACCTACAAGCACGCTATGTGATATGCTATTATTATCCTGATAGGTAATGCAGCTTATACTATTATATGTTTGTTTCACCTCAAGCACATATCTATGTTTTTTCCCATCTGTGCTTTCCTTCTCTCGCTGGTAGTACCCTTCCCATCTGCCAGATATATTAGGAATACCTACAATTTTTTGAAAAATCTTAATTTTCCACAACACGTGATTCCATAAATACCATACAGCAGTTGTAGTAAAAGATGAGTATCCTATAAACGACATAAAATTTTCAGCATTTATGGGCTTCTTGCCTAATAACAGATAATATATTATTCCGACAACTGTAACAGAAAATATAGTTATGTAGATCAACATTTTTTCTGTTTTTCCCTCAAGCTTTTGCATATTTCTCCCCCTTCCTCTTCCTCTCTTGCAAAATATAACAAAGACATTTTGTAATTTCAAGGGTTATGAATCAATTAGCAAAAATTCGTGTAATCTGTCAATAAGTCATCCAAAATTTTGGATAAACATACTATTGACCATCTGATTAAAAAGCGCTTAAAATTGTATCCTACAACAAATAGTTTCTATCACATTCAAAAATTGCCCCGGAGATATCCTCCGGGGCAATTACTCATATTACTCGTTTTTATCTGCCGCGTTTTTGAGCGCGGCGATTTTATTTGTCAGCCACTTGGGAACCGGTGCGCCGAGCTTTTCTGCGTTTTCTATGATGCTGCCGAGTTCCGTGAACAGATACCAACAGGCCACGACCGGCAGGATCAGCGTTGTATACTCAAATGGCAGCGTGATGCCTATTCCGCCGTGGACGACTGCATAGATGCCGAGATCGAGCAGCGCCGCTACCAGTACCGCCGTGATACTGCCGAGCTTGTGCCAGAGCCCCTGACGGGCCTGTGCGCTGCTCCACTCCCCCGCCTTACATGCGGCGGCCGTGCCGGTGGCATAGTCGATTACCATGGCCGCGACCCACAGCACGAGGAGCACACCCTGCCAGCCGATGAGCGCCGTAACGAAGGCGATTGCGCCTGTTACGGCGGCTTTTATCTCTACTGCCTTATCAGGTACATTCATTTATCAGCCCTCCTTAATGCCTGCTGAATGCGCTCTATAAGCAGATTAATTTTCTCAATGAGAGCATTGATCTGCTTGTCGGTGTAGCGCTTGCCGATAACAACACCTTTTATAGCGTCATATGGCATGTTGATGTCGTCAGGGTTATCGGCGTATGCCGTGCCGCCGTTTATGGCCTCGCAGTCGAGTAGCTCTCTCACTTCGGCCTTGAGGGCTTCCGGCACAGCGCCAATATCCTTGATGGTCCTGAGCTTCGCCTCGACGCGCTCGTCTACGAGCTTTATTAATTCGTCTTTGGTCATATCAATTTCCTCCTGTGTTGAATAATAAGGTCTTCCGAACCCGTATACCGTGCCGTCCAGCTTCCGCTGAACGCGCTTTACCATGTTTCCGGCATTGCCCTCAATGGTTGTGAAAGTTCTGCCGCTCACGCTTTCGACAAGCCCTGTGTGACAGGGCGCACCGTCGCTGCCGCGCTGGAAATACTGGTCTCCCGCCTTAGGGGAGCTGAACAGTCTGCCGGCGGCTTTGTAATACCCCGCCCACGCGGTACAGCTCGCGCCGTAGTCGCCGGTGAGGCAGAGTATGCGCTTAGCCTCAGCGCCGCACTGCCGCCAGAAGCACCACGCCACAAAGCTTGTACACCATTCGTAGCCCTGTTTGGCGTTATTCCAGAAGCGCGCCGCGTCAAGCTCGGCCTGAAACATGGTGTAATTACCCTTGCCTGCATTACCCCCAAAGCTGTACAAATCGTTATTGCTGGCTTTTTCTCTGTAGCCTATGTACTTTGCCGCAAGGTCTAAGACCTGCTTTGGTGTTATGTTCATTCGCTTACCTCCTCAAATTTATAGTTCCCATTTTGCATCTCGGTTTTGTAGCTGTTATCGGTCTGCAAAACCCATTCGCCGTTAATTTTTTTATAGACATCCTGAGCCTCTGCCCACTGGCCGCCTGCCCTGGCATATGCGCCTGTGCCGGTAACTTCCCGCGTTGCTTTTGCATACAGCGTCAGATCAGCGGCGGCTGTAGTATAGCTCTGGCTTGTTGACACAAGCTGTGTGCACGCGGCATCGGAGTACCAACCGTGCCATGTTGCGCCCGGTTTTACGGTCGCTGTGAACGTTACGCTTTCGCCCTGATATGGTGCGGCGTTTGAAACTGAGGTATTGGCAATGCCGTTGCCTGCCGCATTAGCCGCGCAGGAGTATTGATAGAAATACAGCCCTATGATACAGCTTGTAATGTGGTAGGCTTGCGAATTGTATCGAACATTGAAGTCCCACTCAAACGCATTGCTGAATGCCACATTATCTGCGGGGATATTATCAAGCGCTTTTTCAGACTCGCCACGGGAAAAACTTCCGCTATGCCGAACAATGTCGCCTATTTTAAGACTGACCGTCATACTACCGCCCGCCATCGTCTCATAGCCGCCATTCATAACGCTTTTTACCTTGTGCGCTATTGCCGCAGCAGTGGGAAACAGTTGCGATTTGCCCTCGTCTTTCAGTGCCGCAGAACCAGTGGTGCCACCGTCAAAGTACTTTCTAAAAGCCTTACCACTCTCGCTCAGCTCGAGGGCGTTAGCCGTACAGATTGCTGAGGCGTTATCGGCATTTATTAAAAGCTCTCTGTATACTTCTTGCGCCACCGGCTATCACCCCATATCAAAATAGATATCACCGTCCGTGCCCAAGCTTGCAGGCGGTGCGCCACTAC
>SFCN01000108.1 GCA_004558595.1 Phascolarctobacterium sp.
GCTTGGCCGACCTTCCCGGTGTGACCATCACTGATACAGCCGAAAACTATGGCCGTGATAGCATAAGTATCGCCGCAGGATTAACCTTCAAAACTCCCAAGCGCCTTGATGTGGGCCTAAGCCTTGGCAGCGATATTTATCGCAAGGGCGGCTCTAGCATTTATGGCAAAGTAAATTTGGAGTGGAAATTTTAAGAGCATAAAAAAAGACCAGGCCTCGTGAGTAGCCTAGCCATCCGTCTTCCTTTATTTTCTCAGGGAACGCTTTACGATCTCGCGGTTGAGCTCTTGCAAGGTGGGTCGTTTAGACCAGTCCTGAGCAGTCATTTTCTTTTGCATATAGGCATCTACTCCTTTCTTTATAAAATATTTTCATCCAAGCGGTTACCCTATTATAAACAATAGGAGCTGGTTTGTCCAGCCCCTAGCTAACGATTTTACATATTTATTACCTATTTCTTACAGATTATACGCAAAAGCGGAGTGGGTGAGATGCTAATACACAAGCGCCCACAATAACAAAAATCCCACTTTTCTACTCTTTAGTCTTTACATTAAATCCTTAAAGCGTTTGTTCAAGGTTGCTTCCGCATCGTCCACTCTGCCCTTGGCCTTGGCTTGCCACTGCTCCTGCTTGGCCAGCTTTTTTTGTGCCATGCCCAGCATCAGCTGCAGCTCCTGGGGCTGGGGCCCGCCCTTAACGGCTCTATTGTGCACGATGGCTACAGGGTCGAGGCAGGAGCGGAACTCCGCCGCAGTCAGGGGCAGGCTTTGCGGCAGAGAGCTGTCCTCCGCAGCCAGTTTGGCATAAATTCTACATGCTTCCTCATAAGTAAAGGTAGCAGGGGTAACATTATTAGTACGCGCGTAGGTCACGATTTCCGATGCAAAGTGATGCCCCGTGCGGAAGGGAACCTCGTATTTGCGCATCAAGACATCGGCAATCTCCTGCGAGCAGGTCCAGTCCAGATTGAGTTCCTCCAAAGCCCGCTCCGGCTTCACCTCTAAGGCATTGAGAATGCGATTGAACTGCTTCACCACGCTGATGGTCTGCTTCGTGAGCTTATCGGTGCCGCGTAGGCGTCCGTCCGCCATGCCGGCAGGGATATTATGTGCTCTAAACGTGCCCTCTACGGCCATGCCTAACAGCGTAGAACAGTCGGTGCGCGCCCTGTTAAGAATGCCGGGATTGCGCTTTTGCGGCATGGCGCTGGATACATAGGTATTGCCGTTACCCTCCTTGAGCAGAATCCAAGGACGGGGCTGGGCATATTGCTGCATAATTTCTTCGATAAAGCCGCCAATATGAATGGCTATGCTGCTCGCGATGCCACCCATTTCCAGCTGTGCCTCTTGGGGGAAGACTTGCCCGGCGTCATAGGTATTATAAGCAATACCATCAAAGCCCAAAAGCTGCGCCATCTTATCACGATTCAAGGGCCAGCCGGTGCCATTTAGGACGCAGGCGCCCATGGGTGAGCGGTTAATGCGCCCATAATAGGCCTGCAGGCGCTGCGCATCCCTGGAAAACGCATCATTATATGCTAATAAATAATGAGCTAAGCTGTTAGGCTGTGCTGCCACGCCATTGGTATAATTAGGCAAAATAGTGCTCTGGTTCTTCTCAGCCAAAGCGACTAAGCTGCGCTGCATGGCGTTCAGCTCCCTTGCTAATTCCAAAAGCTGCTCCCTTTGCATGGCGAGGCTCACGGTAGTGAGCATGTCCTGACTGGAACGACCTGCGTGCAGCTTGGTGATTTCAGGCCCAGCGGCCTTGATGAGCAAGGGCTCAAAGGTGATGACTAGCCCCGGCCTAGCGCCATCGGGCTTTTCACCCTGCTCCAGCACCGCTTCGATGCCGCGGGCGAAGCGCTGCCCCTGCTCCGGCGTCAGCAAATGCTCCTCGGTATTAATAACAGCTGTAGCCTTGTTGATTTGCCCCAGCCAGTAAAAATTATCACGCACGGCAGCATCGGCCACATTGCCACAGCCTAGCAAAACCGCCACAATAGCTGCCACAGGGAGTTTTTTACCTAAAAAAGATGTATATTTGCCCATTTAATAAGCCTCCTGATAAAAATCTCTTGGCTTTTCTATTCGATATAAAGTCTCAAAATCCTTTTATAGCTTGCAAGATAGTACCCACAAGCTAAACAAAGTGGTATTTTTAGCGAATTCTTTATCTACTGTATAGATACAAATATAGTATATTTTTATGGGTAACCTGTAGTTACCGAAAAGAATGTTCGTTATAAAGTAACAAAAAAAAGAGCTTTCAGATTATCTCCGAAAGCTCATCTTTTTAGTGTTGGCGGAGTGGGTGGAAATCGTTTAGATATATTATGAATAAATTCTATTATTTCACATATTCATCGAAGATAAGCCCTACAACACTGCTGGTTCAAGAGACTCATTCTAAGCGAATATGACACCAATAAAAAACTTGCAGCAAAAAGTTTACAAAACATCTCTTTGTTGTTAAAAAAATGTAAGCATCTAGGTATTAAAGAAATCAGCAGTAGAATTTAATAGTATCCACACGATGGTGTTGTTTCCACTGCAAACAAATCAGAAAATGCTGTGCTGCGATAATTTCCATAAGCTCATTTAAATCCTTTTGGGACACATCATCCTGTTTTTTTGCTAATACGCAGCCACCACTCTTTGTTAGCCAAATTTTCGTTGCGTTTGGCCGCGGTGCTCCTTTGGCTACATGCACGTGAATTGGTTCATCATTTTCATTGGACCAAAAATAGACTATATAGCCCTTGATAGTAAATATTTTAGGCAATTTTCAGCCCTCCGTTAGCACCATACTTGTAGAACAAATGAGCATTACTATGCATGAACTGATCAAAAATTTTCATTTCCTCATCAGTAAAACCATCCCTAATTATCCATTTATAGCTAGGGAGTTGGCATCTAGCTGTATCAAATCCGTTCTCTGTAGGTCTCTCAAAATGAACTTCAACCTTTTGCAGGCCATCTTCTTCAAACACGTTAGTATATACAATTTCAGTACCATCAGCAAGCGTAATATAAGGATAAATCACAGAAAGCACCTCCAATCAAATCGATAACCTATAATCCCTACTATCGTGAACATTCTCTTATTACAATTATACACTTACTTCACATTACCAGCAAGAGTAAACTCTTTGCCAATATAATATTAAAAACTCTTAAGTTTAGATACCGTCCATACAGAATCGCCAAAACATTTTTTCTTGCAACATATTCATTATAGTGGTAAGATAAGCATAGAAAGAGCGCTACCGATAGACGGTTGGCCTCAGGTTATAAGCGATTTTTAAAAAATAGCCGAACCTTGCCGGGGG
>SFCN01000109.1 GCA_004558595.1 Phascolarctobacterium sp.
TACTATCACTTTGGAAGCCGTCAAAGGCAATCTGACCAACTATGATGATTTCAATACCCTGTCTACGGATAATCCTAATAGCTTTGCTAATACCTACAAGGGTAAGGCAATTGCAACTGGCAATATTGATTTCAAAGCAGTAAATGGTCACTTATACAATGATAAAGATCTTGAGTCCGGCGAGAATATCAGCCTCACTGCGGCTGAGGGCTTGACCAATTTTGCGTACAACGTCTATGCTGGTAAGAATATTACCTTGACCGCTACTCAAGGTGATGTAGTGAACAAGGCCGTGCTGGAGTCCGTATATGGCGATGTAACCTTAAAGGCTGAACATGGTAACGTGGTCAATGGCGTAGAGAATCAGCCTGCATCCGGTGATATCATTACCTTAGGTGGTAAGGTCATCATGCAAGCTGGTCTTACTGAAAAAGAGGCTGAAGATAGTCAGCAGGCCTTCGATACCACTGCTTATAACGTAACCAACTACGGTGATATCATCGCCATTGGCACAATGAACAACGATGCTGAGGGCAGTGGTAGCATTGTGCTCCGGGCCGTAAATGGTAACGTTTACAACTACGATGACTTCAACACTCTGAACAATACTTCTGAAATTAAGTATGCTTATGAAGCCTCTAAGCATATCAGTATCGTCACGACTGATGCAAGCTACAATATTGCGACTAGCAACATTGATATCCTTGCCGAAAAGGGTGAGATTGTCAATGACAAGGATTACTTGGTAGCACTGGGCAATGTAACCCTAAAGGCTCAGGAAGGCATTGGCAGCTACGGCGATGTAATCCTTGCCGGCGGTGACATTACGCTGAGCGATACGGATGGTGATTTGGTAAACAGGGCTAAACTAGTTTCTGTGGATGGCGATATTACCCTGAACGCAGAAAATGGCACTGTTGTGAACATGCTTGACGGCGATGTTGTGGCTCTCAATGGCAATGTAACCCTGCATGCAGGTGCCGACTATGATGACCAAGTTAAATATGTGGGCATTAACGGCAATACTGTGGCTGAAGGCACCGTGGCTAGCGTTCCTGAAGGCAGCATTATCGTGACCAAAAAGTACTATGTGCTCGATGGCCAAGAAACAGAAATGGTTAATGATGTGACCGTTCCGCAAAATGCGACTGTTAAGACCGTAATTGGCTATCTTGATGAGGCGAACAACGATACCTTTGTAGCCGTAAAAACTGTTGATTACGATGTGGAAGCATATCGCATGGGCGACGTTGTCAACCGTGGTGATTTGGTAGCCTTGAATCCTGATAATGTGGATGGCAAGGGCTCTATTAGCCTCGTAACTGACCATGGTAACGCTACTAACTACGATAATTTCAAGCTAGTAGATGGTGCTGAGCAATTTACATATCTTGGCAAGACTGGTTATGCAGTAGGTAGCAACACCGTTAAGTTCAATAAGGGCACTCAGTACTACTACGATAAGGGTATGGTTTTGAGTGATGCTGATTTAGCTATGCAGGCCGAAAATGGCTATCTCTACAACACTATGAATATGCATAGTGAAAAGAGCCTAACCTTAATCAGTGGCAAGAATATGACCGTTGGCACCAACTTTGCAGCCATTGACGCAGTTAGCGATGTAACACTGCAATCCGTAAATGGCACTCTTAAAGTAAAGGATGGCAGTTCTGTAACCTCTACCGCTGGCTCCATCAGCATGGATGGTAATAAGGGCGTAATTAATTCCAACAGTGCAGCGATTACAGCAGCTGAGGACGTCGCTATGACATCTGCAGCAGGAGCGATTGAGAACGATAGCACAGTAACCGCTATCAATGGCTCTATCGAAATGAACGGCAACAACGGCATAACCAATAACATTGGCGCAGCGATTACAGCTGGACAAAATGTGGTTATGGCTTCCGAAGCTGGAAAGATTACAAACGCTAGCAGCGTAACTGCGCAAAAGGGCAGCATCGTGCTTGATAGTCAGGGCACTGAAGCGATTAATGGTGGCATCACTAGTAACGCTGCTGGCTCTGGATTAAGCGCCTTGAACGGTTCCATTAGCGCTGTAGTAAAATATGGTGAAATCAATATTAGCGAGCTCATTGCTAAGGATACTGCTGCAGCTGGCACCCAGTCCGGCAACGTAACTTTGGGCAATATCAAGGGTGACGACGTAGTGCTCTACACGGAAAGCGCTGACTCCGACATCATCGTAAACAACATCACCGTGGGCGATCACCTCCTGCTTCAGGGCAACTCCTTCAAGCATACTGATGGGGCTGGTAATATCGTTTCCGGCGTGGGCACCATCACTCGCAGCAGTAATGAAGGAACCCTCATCGTCGATGTCAACGGCGTGGGCGAGGCTGGCGGCAACGGCGCCATGAAGAGTGATTTTGGTATGCAGGTTGAGGGCGATGTACGCTTTACTACCATGAATGTAACCAATGCCAATGTAGAAGTCGGCGGCCAACTGAGCATTGATAAGCTTCATGTGGGCGGTGAGGCTCACTTCGATAGCCAAGGCTATGTAACCGGCGTTTATGGCGGTGGCACGACTCCTTACCACGACAGCAGCAATGCTCTGTACTATGATTTGAGCGATGGCAGTGCAAACACTGGCCTGAACATGCGGGTAACTGCGGATGAATTCCGGGCCGTACCTGATGAAGCAGGTCAGCTTAGTGCTCTGGCCAAGATGAAGGAGCTAAAGGCTCTGATGACTCAGGCCGGCAACGCTCCTGATACCTTCGGCAAGGGCGACAACGCTGGTTGGATGAACCTTTATGTAGATACTGCTAATTACCAACGCTCTAACGGCCTGCTCCTGCACATTGACACAGGTTATAGAAGCTCTAACCAACGCTGGAGCGCCGAGGATTTGAGCACTAAGCTGGTTGACTTCAAGGCTAATGATAGCTTTGCAGCCCATTATGGTAATCCAGCAGGCTTCTTTGACCGCTTCGACCTATTCGAGCAGCCAGCACAACCTATGAGTGAGATTTTGCATACTGCCAATAGGGATAAGGTAGTATTGCAGCAGGATAATACTACCCTGCGCATCGAAGAAGAAAAAAAGGAAGAATAGCGTAAGCAAAAGCGGCTCCCCAAAAGGGGAGCCGTTATTCTTGTGTACTCTTAAGAAGAGACGATTATACTAAAATAAATTCCTGTTGCGAAACGTAAGGAAAAACAAATGTTCTGATATAAACTTGCCCTCAAGCGGCTTGTTACCACTCCGCCTCTATGGCATTTTGGCAAACCCGTTATTTTAAGCAATGGTGGCGTCGTAAAAGACTTAATTAATAAGACAAAATTGGTGGGGTCTACGACAAAATTGGTGGGGTCTACCATTTTGATTTCTACAGTAAATTGACGCGGTCGGGGTACTTCGACTTGATATTTTATATGCGTTGTGCTATCATAATAATGATAAAATAAAGATAAAAGGAGAGTGCAGCTAAAATGATTCAAATTAAACCTGTATCTGACTTAAGAAATAAGTTTACTGAAATCGAAAAATTGGTGAATGAAGGTACTCCGGTTTATCTTACGAAAAATGGCTATGGTACTATGGTTGTTCTGAGCATTGAAGCTTATTCAAACCTGATAGAGGGTGTGGAAGATGCTTTGGATTTGGCGGATGCCTCGGCTGCTGCAAGTGACAAACGTATGAGTCATGAAGAGGTATTTGGAAAGCTGAGGGATATGGTAAATGGATGACCATAAGTATGATTTGAGGTACCTGCCATTATTTTATGAGGACTTGGAAGAAAAGGTACTTTACATTTCTAATGTTTTGCATAGTTCAAAGGCTGCAAAAGAATTGCTTGACGCCGTAGAGAATGCAATTATAGAAAGACTTCCTTTCTGTGAATCATTTGAACGTTTTCAATCAAAAAAAGCGAGAAAGTATCCATACTATCGTATCTACGTTAAAAACTTCGTAATATTCTATGTTGTTATTGATGAAGGCCATGGTAAAAAGACTATGGAAGTAAGAAGGCTTTTATATAAAAAACAAGAACGCTGGAGTAAGTTGTTCTAGTCTTAGACTAAGAGTATGATTTCTGTTGACAAAGTAAATATTGCACACACGCGCTAGGTATATAGAGTGTGCTGCGCTCCGTGCTGGCTTGAATTTTTTTGATTATTTTACAGTGGGCAATAATGGAGAAGAAAGAAAAAAAGAATAACGTAATCAATAAAACAGCGGCTCCCCGAAAAGGGGAGCCATAGCTTTTGAGCCTCTAATGAAGAGACAATTATACTAAAATAAATTCCTGTTGCGAAACGTAAGGAAAAATAAATGTTCTGATATAAACTTGCCCTCAAGCGGCTTGCTACCACTCCGCCTCTATGGCATTTTGGCAAACCCGTTATTTTAAGCAATGGTGGCGTCGTAAAAGACTTAATTAATAAGACAAAATTGGTGGGGTCTAC
>SFCN01000110.1 GCA_004558595.1 Phascolarctobacterium sp.
CACCACTATGGCTAAGTGACGCCCTTGGCACTTGCTCTATAATACTATTTGTCTAAAATCGGCAGAGTCGCAGAAGCATGCCCCATTATGGTAATGGTATAATCCTTCTTGCCCTGCTTATCCAGCTTTTCTTGGGCCAAATCCCAAGCCTCCTGCAAGGTTTTGCAGGGTATGTGGCCTGTCTTACGCACGAAATCAAAATTTTCCGGACGAGTAACTAGGTAAGCTGTTACATCGTTCACAATACAACGGGATTTGAAAGCCACAAAGGCCGGAATCGTGAAGTTAGCACGAATATCCTTTTCAAATTGCTCCATATCGTTGCGGCTAAAGCAGTCGGTAAAAATGGCCGGCTCCTTAATATCGGGACAATCCAAGGTAAAGATCATGATACCGCCCTTTTTGACAGCAAATTGAGCATTCATATGACACTTGGTAGCCTGATATAAATTCAAATCCTTAGGATAGCCACCAGCAGAGGCAATAACAACATCTGCTAATTGGTTAATATGCACGCCACTCATAGCCAGTAAATCCTTGCAGCCCTTGGCCCAGGCCTCATACCAATGACCGGCCACGATCTCGCTGATTTCTCCATCAGGAGTGAACACAGTGTTCAAGAGGAAGTCCGGGTCCAACAATGCAGCACTTTCCTTCATATCCTGATGAATGGGATTGCCCTCTAAAAGGCTTGCATCGCAGGCCTTATTGCAGCCGCCACCCTCCACGGGAGACATGGTCATGCAATGGTTCATCATAATGCTGTCATAGGCCGCTACACCGGGCATTACGGCCTTGCGACCGCCACCAAAGCCTGCAAAGGGATGCAAAGTAACAGCACCGGTCAAAATAACTCTATCTGCGTTAGCCACATACTTACTAATAGCTACCTCATTGCCAAAGGAGGTTTTGCCCAAGGAAACCATATCCTCTTTTTTGCGGCTGTCATGCTGAATAATGCGTAGACGACGCACCATTTCTTCGCCACAAACGATAATATCCTCCTCAGGAGTATGACCGCGGTGGGTACCGGTGGCAACAACCACAGTAATATCCTCGTCCTTAACGCCCACACTATTAAGCTCCTCCACAATAACAGGGAGAAACTCCTTGGTGCCACACAAACGAGTAATGTCACTGATAACTATGGCTACACTCTCGCCTGCATGCACAATTTCTCGTAGCGGCTTAGTGCCTATGGGATTGCGAATTGCTTCTCTGGCAGCAGCAACGACATCTTCACAAACAGTTGCAGCATTGCCGTGTATATCATAAATCACATGCTCCTCCGGCAGCAGCACCTCTTCCTGACGCTGGCCGATAGGTAAATAATATTTTTTCATCATGTTACCTCCAATAAAAACTACAACCATTATACATTATTGTAGGCAAAAATAAAAGGAGAATATCTAAAAAGACACTCTCCCTTTACAAAATTATTGTAAAAATAAGTATTACCAGCGTTTGCTGTTACGCCAATACTCGCTTCTTAGCAAAGCTAATGCTGTAAATAGCTCCAATCGACCCAAAAGCATACCCAAGGCCATAGCTATTTTAGCTCCCGCGGGCAGCTCAGTATAAGTACCTGTTGCACCAATGCTGCCAAAGGCCGGACCCACTGAAGCTAAGCAAGAAGCAACACCAAAAATAGCTTCCTCCGGTGCCACGCCACTGGCTGTGGTCACCAAGGTCAAAAGTGCCACAATAAAAATATACATGAAGAAAAAACGACCAATATTGGTCACTGTGGCCATGGATAAACGCACCTTGCTATAGTATACACTGAGCAGCATCTGAGGATGCAATGTGCGACGCAGCTCGGCAGCTACAGTTTTAACAAGTACGATTAAGCGACAGATTTTTATGCCACCGGCGGTGGAGCCGGCGCAGCCGCCGGTAAAGAACATCACAGCCAGCATCATCCGTGCAAAGGAAGGCCATTTGTCATAGTCATCTGCAACGAAGCCCGTGGTGCTGGCAAAGGAAGCCACATGAAACAGAGCTGAACGGAAACCGCCTTCTATGCTATAGCCATTCATCAAAATAATATTCACTGCGATAGCCAAGGTAAAGCACAGCACCATGACCACATACACCTTAAATTCTAAGTCCTGCCAGAGAGCTTTCACCCCGTTTTGAGCGACCTGGTAATAGACGGCGAAATTGCCCGCAGCCAAAACCATAAAGATACTCAAAGCATATTCTATCATGGGACTCTTGAAATGGGCTACGCTGGTATTGTAATCCGAAAAGCCACCGGTAGCGATACAGGAGCAGGCGTGGTACACAGCATCATACACGCTCATGCCCATACCGCGCAAAATGCCCGTGAGTATAATAGTCAATAGAAGATAGATATAGAACAAGGCGATAGCCGTGGTGCGGATGCGCGGTAGGATACGGCTATTAGAAAAGCCTGTTACCTCGGCATTATAAAGATACACAGCAGTACCTGACATGGAAGGCAGCAAGGCCACGAAAATTACGATGATGCCAATGCCACCAATCCAGTGATTCATAGCACGCCAAAAGAGCAAACTTTTGGGTAAAACCTCTAAATCACTAATGGAGGTTGCACCCGTGGTTGTAAGGCCCGACATAGCCTCAAAATAGGCACTAACTGGGTCCAGTACCTGCAAAAGCACAAAGGGAACGCTGGCTAGACCTGCAGCCAAAATCCAAGCGAAGAAAACGGTGCCGATGCCCTCGCGCACAGAAATCTCTTTATGAGTAGCGTCTCGCCCATAATACTGCAGCCCATATCCCAAGCCCACTGCAAGAAGGATGGAAACGATAAACTGCACATAACAGCTCTCGCCATAGTACAGAGCTAAACCCAGGTTGATAAGCTGGGCCATGCCCATCAGCACTGATATTTTGCCTAAAAGATAAGAAATAACTTTAGTATTCATACATTATCCTCCACACAAATTACCAGTTTTGCTTATCCCGCCAGAAATCGGGGCGCATAATGGCTAGTAGAGTAAAGATTTCCAAACGCCCTAAAAGCATGGCTACTACGCTGATAAAGCGAGCCCAATCCGGCAAATTAGCATAGGTTGAAGTTGGTCCAACGATACCAAAGGCGGGGCCAACACTACTCATACAGGCCGCCACGATACCAAATGATTCCAGCACAGAGATACCGGAAATACTAATCAGTACCGATAAAACCATAAAGACAAAGATATAGAGAAAGAAAAAACGCGTAATATTACCCACGATAACAGGATCAATATCTCGCTTACCCATCTTTACCGAATAGACAATACGG
>SFCN01000040.1 GCA_004558595.1 Phascolarctobacterium sp.
ATGATTTTTTAGTTTATGTACAAGATAGCGAGCTTGTCTATAATGAAAATGAAACAAAGGCTATTTTACAAAGCATGCTAGATCGTTACATTGAACGCTTTGCAAAAGAATATGCAGAAGCCTCTAATATTGATTCTAGTATTTCTAAGGTAGACGCTGTACCCCCGATGAACAATCAACTATAAAAGTATTACCTTTTTATTCCCAAAACTTAACATTTGGGCAGATTTCTAATCAAATTTTTTAAAAGCTTTACTCTATTATTGTGTACTTTAAATTGGCTTCATGCTATACAAATTACATATGTGACAAAAAAAGTGACAAACAAATTGCATAAAGCGATATTTACCCTCATCCCTATCTGTGCTATGATAGGCACAAGTTATCATAATTATGCGACTATCTAGGAAAGATTATCATCAGGTGGGGAGTGCCATGCAGGAGTTTCACAAGCTTTTAACAAGATTCATTAATGAAAAAAACACGACTATTTACACCTTAGCCAAAAACACTGGCATAGAACGTTCTTATATCCAAAAGATGAAATCAGGTGCTCGCATTCCTGCTGAAAAAAGCACGATTCTCAAATTAGCCAAGGGACTGATGCTCACCGCCAATGAGTCCGCCCAGCTAGTCCAAGCCTATTCCATTGCTAAAATGGGCGAGGGTAAGTACTACCAAAGAATGTTTGTGCAAAACATCATCAGCAGCTTTGCCGAGGTGCAGGCGAAAAACACCCTCATTTTAGAATGCAACACCCAGAACAATCTTGTTATGAGCAACGATTATGAGCATATCTCCGGTGTGTCCGCAGTTCATAAAGTGCTTAGGGCCGTTATGGAAATCGAAGCCTCCAAGGAGGATGGCTGCATCAGAATTATAGCCCAGCCCAGCTTCTCCTATATTTATGACTGCATCTCGACCCTTAACAGCAGTACAAACGTCGAAAATATCATTACCTTGTACAAGCAGGATAATGACAACACCATCAATTATAATCTGGATGTTTTCCAAAAGCTGGTGCCCTTGTTCTTCTCCTGCCCACATTTTCATCCCTTCTACGTGCATGACCATGTGGACACCATTTTTAATGATACAACTGTCTTGCCTGTCACCATCATCACCAGTGATTACCTCTTGCGTATTGCCAATGATTGCAAGCAAGCTCTGCTAATTCGTGATGAAAAAATCAGACAGCTTTACCTTGCCAGCTTCGACAAGAAAAAACTCAACTCCAAGCCCATATTTGACACTATCAGCGCAGAGCCTGAGCAGTATTTCGCCAACACAGCCGCTCTTATGGATTTTGATGGCGAGGCCAATTACAATATTATGTATCAGCCCTGCATTATTCCTTACATCCCCAGTGATACGGTTAATGCTTGTATCAACACGGATGTGCTTACTTCGGAAATGCTCTCTCAAATCAATGAATATTTGTATAATCTCAGCACCTGTCGCAACACCTTCCAAATGGTCTTTAACGAGGAGGGCTTGGATATGTTCCTACGCACGGGCAAAATCGTGGAAATACCACCTTTTATGCTACGGGCTAATCCCACGAAAAAGCAACGCTTAGAGATAATTGCTAATTTCATTGCAGCTATGGAGGATGGTCGTGCCGTTGCCCATATAGCCAAGCCAAATCTATTCGCTATTCCGAAGCCCATTGTCATCACTGCTTACTCTAAACAGCAAGTGATTATTCATCACTTTGATGAATCCGGTAGCATCCATATTTTCCGCTTGGAAGAAATCAGCTTGGTCAATGCCTTCCACGATTTCCTAATGTGGATTCAGGATTGCGATCTAGTCTACACCCAAGAAGAATCCCTAGAAATCCTGCAAAATGTCTATAAAAAGCACTTTAATAATGTCTACAGATAAAACAAGCTCCCCGCGTACGCGGGGAGCTTATTTTTATCACTATTCAGAACGTTTGTTTCCTACCGCGTTTTGCGGTAGGAGTAACGGAGCAATTATCGGTTTATGCTTCTGTCGCTTCTTCCTCAGGCGCCTCTACGCTCTCGCCGTACTGCACCTTGTGCACTTCCTTGGCGATATTCTGCCTATTATCTTGCAGACCCTGCAGCGCGCTCTGTAGGTTCTCGCCCAAATAACCCAGCATATCATCCGCATATTGCAGGGAATCTTGCTTTACACGCAAAGCATACTCATCAGCGGCAGCCTTGGTTTCCTCTTGATAACGCAGGGCATTAGCCTTAATTTCCTCGGCCACAGCGCTAGCCTGCTTTACAACCTCTTCCTGACGAATTTTCGCGTCAGCCTCGGCCTGAGCCACACCAATAATGCGCTCAGCTTCATTCTTAGCCTGTTGCACAATGCGGTCCGCATCAGCATAAGCCTTATTCACAATATTCTTCTGCTCCTCTAAAACCTGAGTAGCGCTCTTGATTTCACGAGGAATGGCATTCTTCAAATCCTCAATCAGATTTACCAGATCATCCTCATCCAGCATAATCTTTTCAGTAAAGGGTACACTCCTAGCCTCAGTAATCATGGTATAAAACTCTTCAAAAAGCTTTTCCAAAGCCACGTTAGTATTATTATTACGTTCAATCATCTTCTCGTCCCCGCATTCTATTCAAACTTCGCATAAACGTGCTTACGCACCCGTTCTTCAATGCATTCCGGCACCAAATCCTTCAATTGGCCACCAAAGGTCGCCAATTCACGCACACCGGATGAGCTTACGAAAGAATACTTAGCATTAGTCATGATAAAAACAGTCTCTAGCTGATTATCTATTTTCTTTAACAACAAAGCTCTTTGGAACTCATACTCAAAATCAGTGAAAGCACGCAGACCTCTTACAATAAAAGGCGCATTTTCTTTTTTGCAAAACTCATTCAAAAGACCGGAAAAGCAGGTTACTCTAACGTTGGGAATATGCTTCGTAGCCACCCGCAACATCTCAACCCTTTCCTCCATAGTAAACATGGCCTTATCCTTTCCCGGATTATGAAAAACGCTGATAATCAGCTCGTCAAACATTCCACTTGCTCTCTCAAAAATATCTATATGACCCTTGGTTACCGGGTCAAAGCTTCCTGGGCACACTGCTCTACGCATAGCCGGACCTCCTACATTCCCTGAATTCCCATCCCAAAAGACAAGAACCCCTATTTCATCCCTTATCTATTCGACACAAAACACTAATATCCTTTTTATTTTATCTCATTTTTCGAGATTATTCCACAAAATAAAATCGATAATAGTTTCACCGTAACGTTGGCTACGCACCAACTCACAGCCAGCTGGCAACGGGGGCAGATCATCGTGAGCAGATCGCTCTACAACTAGATAGCCTCCATCAGTTAAAAAAGGTGTTTTGCCTAAAACCCCAATAATTTGCTGGATCCAGCCTTTATTATAAGGAGGGTCGCAAAAGGCAAAATCAAAGCGCAAGCCCCGCTGTGACAGCCGCTCCGCCACCTGGGGCGCGCTGCCCTTCACGATAGTACAATCAGCCTCCGCCCGACATTTGGCGATATTACTTTTCACGAGACGTAAGGACTCCTTGCTTTCGTCAATAAAGGTAATGGACTTGGCCCCACGACTCCAGCTTTCTAAGCCTAGATTACCAGTTCCGGCGAAAAGGTCGAGCACAGTGGCGCCAATGATTTTACTGCCGATAATATTAAAAAGGGACTCCTTCACCCTGTCCGCGGTTGGACGCACGTCGTAATTTTTTGGTACAGTTAGCTGCAGGCCACGGGCCTTGCCAGTAATAATTCTCATGTATGGACTCCTGTGATATAATGAATATGGTAGAGCTAGATAGCTACCAAAATTTGCTTTTAAAGAAAACTTAGGCAAAGGTGTTATCGATGATAAAATTAATTATGCTTCCCATCGCAATAATAATTATATATTTGAGCGCATTTTTGCTAAACGCTAAGCCTGTGCCCTTACCAGAACTGCCCAAGCAAAGCTCTGTATTACTGATGCCGCTGGACAGTCGCCCTGTATGCAGCACCATGGTGCAAAAGCTGGGCCAATTGGCAGGTATCAATGTAATTGTACCGCCAAAAGAGCTCCTTGACAACTATCAAGAGCCTGCAGACAAGGAAAAACTTTGGCAATGGCTGCAAAATAATGCTGGAGCTTATGATTCCAGTATTATTTCCACAGATATTCTGCTCCATGGCAGCCTTTTGCGAACTCGTCAGCATGTGGCAACTGCGGTCGAGCAGGATGATTTTTTTAAGGAGTTAGAAAAACTCCCCCATACGCTCCAGCTGAGCCTTTTTTCCGTTAT
The DNA here is from genome assembly GCA_004558595.1 of Phascolarctobacterium sp. Classification (GTDB taxonomy): domain Bacteria; phylum Bacillota; class Negativicutes; order Acidaminococcales; family Acidaminococcaceae; genus Phascolarctobacterium_A. The sequence continues at coordinate 4,283 of SFCN01000040.1, forward strand.
TCCTAGACTTTTAGTCAGCGATGAAATCTATCCTGATTGCTGGTACCAATGGCATCTCATGCGCTATTCACAGCTACTGGACATGGTCCAAATTAATGGTGATTATGCTATGACCAAAAAGCTATTGGAGTACAAAGGGGAAATCCCGGCAGAGATTTTGAAGAAATACACCAGTATTTTCACCCAGAGCCAAGGCTTTAACGAAAGGCTTCTGGCTTACCTTCTACAGAAGACTAAGAACAGCAAGAACATGGTAAACACGCAAGTCAAAGCTGAAGCTGCAACTAACTCTCCCCTTGTGATCATTGGCCAGGACGATTCCTCGCCCTTTGGCTTACCCAACATTACTGCTACGAATTTAGAGCAAAAAATCCATGCCTATCAGCTAAACAAGCATGCACAGCTGACCTGCGGCGCCGACGAAGTCGCCGCTCTATTACTGACCCGTCGGTATCTTCAACAAAAGCGCTGGCAACCTAAGATTTTCCTTCAATTCGCCAGTCCTGAGGCTGAGTTCAAGCATATGCCTTATATGTCCGATAGTACTGGCGCCTGTTTGCGCAACCAGATTGAGCTCATAGGTGCTAAGCTTACATCTACTATGGATAATGCCGATATCATAGTTTTTGTGCACTGCGGCGATGATGAGGCCAAGCCTACGGCAAGCGAAGCAAGGGAATTAAAGCACCTGCTTGCCAGTGGCAAGCAGGTAGCTTTAATCGACCTGAGCGCTAATTTTGAAGCAGAGGAAATGCTTTTGCCGGAGCTGCTCAAGCACGCTGCGCCTGTGAACCAGCTGGCGGCTTACGCCGGCTGGAATACCTTTAGTAATTCCTCAGGCACTGCTCTCGCCCAAAGCGTTATCTTCGCAGGACGCTTAAGAGAGCTTGAGCAGCGCGAGGCTGTTCAAAGCTTTGCTAGTGACGCAAAACAGACGAAAGAACAGCAAGCCATAACTGAACAAGATAAATCTGCTGCCATCGCCTCCCTTTACGCCGCCAACTTAAACTTTACTATTGAACGCATGCTAGAGGACTACTACTATCAAAAGCGCATTCATCCCGAGCTGCGCCCCTATTTGGAGAGCTTCGGTACCACGCCCACGGACCTGGAGCCTGAGGAAAAGCAGCAGACTGAGTATCGCATTCAGGAGCGCCTAGCCCTCTACGCCGACTTGCTCTTCTGGCGCAGCCTCAGCCGCACACCATTCTACACCGACACTCGCAATTCTTACTATCTGGCTGACCTTACGGTTGGCGCTAAGCTACCTTGGAACAGAATATTTGAAGTAGATTTAAACGTCCACAGCAAGTTTAGCTGTAGACCAATACAGCATTAAAAAGGACTTAAGCAAGAGCGTCAAGCGCTCTGCCTAAGTCCTTTATTATTCACAATGCATTAATAGGCTAAAAAACTGCCTCTCTTGCAAAAAATGACAGTTTTTTCCGTCAGAGCCCTGGGCATGGGCCTTACAGCACTTCCAAAAATGACGTTTCTGAATGTCCACTACACGAATCCATATATACATTACAAAATGCTTACTTTTTTGCTCCAATAAGTACCGGAACCTAGGCAGACTTTATTAACAGACTTTTCAACTATATATTCATTGTAATTTTTAGTGTTATTTGATATAATAACATATACTCCTAAAAAGTGGAGGGGAGTATTGTAGGGTTTGTAATTATGAGGAAGGAAGGTTAATCTTTAAATGGAAAATAGGGATGTAAAACGAACTGCCCAAGAGGCAATGGACGCGCAGCGTCAACAGGGAAGCAACAAGCAATTGTATTTTTGGATTGCTGCCTTAATTATTGGCGGTATTTTAGGTATGCTGGGCAATGGAACTATTAACGAGATGTGTGACTTTGTTGCCACCATCTTTACCCGTTTATTCCAATTTATTGCTGTACCTACTATTGCTTTAGCTGTTATCACCACACTAGCAAGCCTAGGTGCAGAAAAGAACACTGGTAAGATTTTTGTACGCACAATTACCTATACCTTGCTGACTACCTTTGCCGCTTCCTTTGTGGCTTTGGCTCTGTATATTATTGTTGCTCCTGGCAACCTGCCCAGCGATTTAATTGGCGCGGCTGCTGGTGCAACCAAGAAATATGCTAGCCTTTCTTATTATAACCATTTCTTGAATGTTGTACCTAACAACATGGTTAGACCCTTCTTGGAAGGTAACGTGCTGTCCGTTCTTTCTATTGCCGGCGCAGTAGGTATGGGTATTGCCTGCGCTCCTAAGAACGAAAACCGCGAGGTAGTGCTCAAGTTCGTCTTTGGCCTGCAAGAGGTGCTCTTTACCATGATCCGTGGTCTTATGAAGGTCCTGCCCATTGGTATCGTTGCCTTTGCAGCTCAGCTGTCTGCTCAAATTGAAGCTGGCGTAATTGTGGGTGCTTTGGGTAAATATATGGCTGTTGTTATGGGCGGCAACTTTATCCAAATGTTCATTGTTCTGCCCTTGTTCTTGTTGGCAAGAGGCCTGAATCCTATTGATGTTTTCCGCAAAATGTCTCCGGCTCTGGCAGTTGCTCTCTTTACCAAGAGTTCTGCTGCGACCTTGCCTGTAACCCTGGCTTCTGCGGAAATGAATCTGAAAGCGCGCAAGGAAGTTACCCGCTTTGTGCTGCCTATTTGTACTACCATCAACATGAACGGCTGCGCAGCCTTCATTTTGGTAACTTCTCTTTTTGTCCTGCAAAATGGTGGCGTAGAGCTGACCATGGGCACTATGCTGACCTGGGTTTGCATTTCCGTATTTGCCGCTGTTGGTAATGCCGGCGTGCCTATGGGCTGCTATTTCTTAACCCTATCACTGGTATCCTCCATGGGTGCTCCTGTAGGTGTTATGGGCATTATCCTGCCGATTTACGCAGTTATCGATATGATTGAAACTGCCGAAAACGTTTGGTCTGATTCCACCGTTTGCGCTATGACTAACAACGATTTGAAGGATGACCTAGCTTAAAACTCTGTGGTACCTTTGACAAGGCTTGATTTCCAATAACTATAAAACAGCAATTCTCGGTAAGAGAGTTGCTGTTTTTTATTGTATAAAAAAGCCTGCCCAAAAAAGGACAGGCTTTCTTTTTGCAAATCATGGGGTAAACCACACAAACTATATTATTTTATCTTAATGGTGGAACAGACGCAGTCCGGTGAAGGCCATAGCAATACCATACTTGTCGCAGGTTTCAATAACATTGTCATCACGGATGGAACCACCTGCTTGAGCAATGTATTGCACGCCACTGCGATGAGCGCGTTCGATATTGTCACCGAAGGGGAAGAAAGCGTCGCTACCCAGAGCCACATCCTTCAGCTCAGCTAGCCAAGCCTTTTTCTCCGCACGGGTCAGCGGCTCAGGCTTTTCGGTGAAGAAGTTTTCCCAAATACCATCGGCCAAAACATCCTCGTAGTCATCGGAAATATAAACGTCGATGGTGTTATCGCGGTCGGGACGGCGAATGCTCTCCTTAAAAGGCAGAGCCAACACCTTGGGGTTTTGACGTAACCACCAAATATCGGCCTTGTTACCAGCCAAGCGAGTGCAGTGTACGCGGGATTGTTGGCCGGCGCCAATACCGATAGCTTGGCCATCCTTAACATAGCATACGGAATTGGATTGGGTATACTTCAGAACGATTAAGGAAATCAGCAAATCGCGAGCAGCAGACTCAGGAATTTCCTTGTTCACAGTAGGACGATTCTCCAGCAAAGCCTCGGTAATCTTGGCCTCATTGCGGTCCTGCTCAAAGGTGATACCAAAAACCTGCTTGCTTTCAGTCAGCTCCGGCACATAATTAGGGTCAATCTCAATAATATTATAGGTGCCCTTGCGTTTAGTTTTCAAAACAGCCAAAGCTTCCTCGGTATAGCCAGGAGCGATAACGCCGTCAGAAACCTCACGATGCAGCATCTTGGCAGTTTGCACGTCGCAAACATCGGACAGAGCTACAAAATCGCCGTAGGAGCTCATGCGGTCAGCGCCACGAGCACGGGCATAAGCGTTGGCCAGCGGAGATAGCTCGAGATCGTCCACATAATAAATCTTCTTCAGAGTGTCGCTCATGGGCAGACCCACAGCAGCGCCGGCAGGACTCACATGCTTGAAGGATGCGGCTGCAGGCAGGCCGGTAGCCTCCTTCAGCTCCTTAACTAATTGCCAGCTGTTGAAGGCATCCAAAAAGTTAATATAGCCAGGACGACCATTGAGTACCTTAATGGGCAGCTCAGCCCCATTAGCCATATAAATTCTTGCCTTAGCTTGGTTGGGATTGCAACCATATTTCAATGCTAATTCGTTCATCAAATTTCCTCCCTTAAAATAACGTGGTCGGTAAAAAAGAAAAACCGACACACTGATGCATATACATGCCCAGACGGTCGGCTACACCGGTCATACTCCCCTGTGGTAACCCACTTCCGTCAGTTATATGACCTACTACTAAAATTATAAAAGCTTACGCAATTTTTGTCAATATTTTTACACTCCCGTACCATCAAAGCAGGGAATAAAATCCTCGCAGGCAGCATCGCCCTCCTGCACAAAGCCATCCTCAATGGTGCTGGCCATAAGATAAGCCTCTACCTCAGCGTATTCCTCATCCGTCACCTTGCGATTGATTTCAGGAAATTCCGCAGCACGGCCACAAGGCACATATTGATGCATGAGGCTGAACATTACTTGGCCCGGCTTAAAATTATGGGCAACCCAATCGATAACACGCTTAGAATTCTCCAGCATTCCCGGCATGATTAAATGACGAATAACTACGCCCTTTTGCAACAGGCCATTTTCATCCAGCTCATAATCGCCCACCTGTCGATACATTTCCTTGATGGCATCCGTAGCAATGCGGAAATAATAGGGTGCGTTACTGTATTTAATAGCAGCTACATCGTCGCTGTATTTTAAATCAGGCAAATAAATCTGCACCTTGCCCTTTAAACGACGCAACGTGTCCTGGGTTTCAAAGCCGCTGGTATTATAAACAACGGGCACATCAAGGGGCTTCTCCAAGCTCTTGATGACCGCTTCAGTGAAGTGTGTTGGCGTAACCAGATTAATATTATGAGCTCCCTTGTCAATCAGCTCCTGATAGATTTCCTGTAGACGCTCAATGGAAATCTCCTTGCCAAAGCCATTATAGCTAATATCGAAGTTCTGGCAGAAGACGCAATGCAAATTACAGCCGCTGAAAAAAACGGTGCCGCTGCCACGGGTGCCGCTAATGCAGGGCTCCTCCCACATATGTAGGCCCGCACGGGCCACAATGGGCAGCATGCCGCAGCCGCAGCTACCAAAATAGCGCTCGCCCTCAGTATCCGCCATATTTTCGGGTCTATCCACGCCACAACGATGAGGACATACATAACAATAAGTCATTCACTTCATCTCCTATTTCCACAACAGCACTTGGGCCAACCAGGCCACTACCGCGCCTATAATCAAAAAGGGACCAAAGGCAAAATAATCCTTGCGCCCATGAATTTTCAAAAGTAGAAAAATCACCGCGGCCACACCGCCCACTATAAAGCCAATGCAAGCAGTGGTAATGATGCCATTCACGCCGAACCACAGACCCAGAGCGGCCATCATTTTCACGTCGCCTCCGCCCAATGCTCCTCGCCCCAAAATGGCTAGGGCCGCGAGGGCTACAAAGGCACCGGCAGCCGCTGCTAAGCGCTGCCAAATGCTGTAGGGCAGGTAGGGCGTGGCCGCCAGGCCCAGCACTACCAAGGGTATTAGACTATCGTCAAAAATAAATTGAAAACGATAATCGATAAGCCACAAAAGCCACAGCCAGTACAGCAAAAAGCAGCTTAAAGCCTTACTCGCAGTGCTAACGGGAATCACCAGACCTAAGAGCAGCGCTACCATTATCCCCAAGGCCAGCGTAATACTAGAGCACACCGGCCCCGGCTCTAGATTATATTCAGCTAAGCTGTCTCGATTGCGCTCCAATACCCAAGCCATGAGTCGCTTACTAAGTGGCGTCAAAATGGCAGTCAGCACCAGCGCTATGCCTAGTTTTATCATCATCATAATAATCCTTTACAATCCCATTTGGCTTAAAAAGTTCAGGCTATTAAGGGGCTTATCGGTCTGGAAAAAGATAAATTTGTACAAAATCCGCTCCAGCTCCATGAGCTCCCCGCCCCGCACGCTGAAAGCTGCGGGGCTCTCATAATCTAGCGTCGCTAGCCACTGCCACAGCCTTCTTGCGCCCTCGGAGCAAGGCTCCAAGCCCTCGCCTGTGTAGGCTGCGCGACACTGGCTGCACAGCAGCCCGCCCTGCAGCGGACTGAACCAGGCGGGCTCTGGCAGCGCCATTTCAGCGCCGCAGCCCACGCAGTGGTGCATCTCAGGTGCGAAGCCTGTGAGCCCTAGGAGCTTAATGGCGAAGGACAGTGCTACCAAGCGTGGGTTACGCTTGTTCAGCGCTGCCAGCGTTAAGCTGAGGAGCTCGTAGAGCTCCTCGTCGGGCTCACGATCCTCCGTCAGCACCGCGGTCAGCTCCGCCGCCACGGCCCCATAGGCCATCTGCTGCATATTCAGGTGCTGGGGCAGGTGGACGAGCTCCGCATTGCGGAGCTTGTCCACCTTTTGTCCCTGCTGCACCTGAATGCGCAGGCAGGCAAAGGGCTGCAGCAGGCGGCCCTGCACGTTCTTCACATAACGTGCTCCATAGGCGATAAAGCGCAGCTTGCCATGGTTTTTCGTAAAGCACACCACATATTTATCCGCCGTCTGATAATATTTAACATGGAGCACCAAAGCCTCGTCCTCTAAGAGCTCCCGTTCATTCTCACTCATGAGCCTCTTCCTTCGGCTGTAAATCTGTTTTCAAAGGCACTGCCTGCAAGCGCAGCACTCTAAAGCCTTCTACCTGCAGCACCTTAAAGCAATAATCACCTAAAACCACTGGATCGCCTACCTCAGGCTTGCGACCTAGAAGACCAAAAACATAGCCACCAATGGTATCCTCCTCGGGCTCCTCGAATTCTATACCCAAAATCTCGGTTATTTCATCCAAAAGCACCATGCCATCAAATTCGTAGGCACCATTTTCCAAGGCCACCACATCCTCAGGCTCCTGAGCCTCGTGCTCATCCTGAATTTCGCCCACAATTTCTTCAACTAGGTCTTCCATAGTGATTAGGCCTGCGGTACCGCCGTATTCATCGGCTACCAGCACCATTTGCACATGGCGCTGCTGCATCAAGGGCAAAGCCTTAGAAATAGGCATGGCCTCAGGAATAACCACGATAGGACGCATCAAGCGACGCAGGTCATATTCCTGTACACCGCCACGAATGGCCAGCAAATCACGCACATGGACGACACCAATCACATGGTCCTTATCCTCATCACACAGGGGATAGCGGGTATGGCGACTGCCGCGCACGGTAGCCAAATTCTCTGCCAAGCTATCATCCGTGAACAGGCAATCCATATCCTGACGGGGTACCATAACCTCCCGAGCCACTCTGTCCGCGAAGTCAAACACATTATCAATCATACTACTTTCAATGTGGTCGATCTCGCCCTCCTGCTCACTGGCGCTGACAATGCGCCGCAGCTCATCCTCGCTGCGGGCCATATCCTCCACAGGCTTGGAGAGATTGAGCAGCTTTTGCACAGCCAGAGAGGCCTTACTGGAGACCAACACAAAGGGATAGAGCAGATAATGGAAGAAAATCACCGTGTAGACAGTCTTCAGCACCGCCCGTTCCACATTGCTTTCCGCCATAGCGCGGGGCACCAGCTCACCCCAAACCACATGCAGCAATATTACAAAAATAATACTCAAGGCCCAGGCCAGAAAAACATCTAGCTCAGCATAGGTATGGAGCAACTCCGTAAAAAAACGACCGCCCAAAATACCTAGCAGCACAGTAGAAGCCGTAATCCCCAGCTGTACTGCGCTCACATAGGTCTCCTGCTTGTCCATCACCTTCAGGGCTAAACTAGCGCTGCTCTCGCCCTCTTCGGCCAGCTCCTCCAGCTTGCCGCGGCGCACCCGCACAAGACCATATTCTGCAACCACAAAGAAACCATTTAAAAATACCATCAGTAATATCAACATAAGCTGTAAAATACTACTAAAGGTGGGATCCGCGTTAATAGGTCATCACTCCTTAAATCCGAACTGCTTCAAAACTTTATCCTGATTTCTCCAATCAGGCTTTACTTTTACCCATAAATCTAAGAAAACCTTGCAATACAAGAGCTTTTCTAAATCGGCCCGTGCTTGTTGGCCAATCTTTTTCAATAGACTGCCTTTAGCTCCGATAACAATACCCTTTTGGGACTCACGCTCTACGAAAATCGTGGCGCGAATATAAATGGTTTCGTCATCCCGCTCCTTAAACTCGTCCACCTCCACGGCGATAGCGTGGGGTACCTCATCACGAGTCAGACGTAAAACCTTTTCACGAATCATTTCCCCGGCAATAACACGCTCCGGCTGGTCCGTAATCATATCATCGGGGTAATAGGCAGGACCCTCCGGCAAATGCTTGGTAATCTCCTGCACCAATCCAGGGAACTCACCATCATTGAGAGCGGATACGGGCACGATTGCCGCGAAATTATACTGCTTGCTGTAGTCCTCCATAATTTTAAATAGCTTGGACTTATCCTGCAGCTTATCAATCTTATTGCAGACTAGAATTACAGGGGTCTTCACCTTGCGCAGCAGCTCCAGAATATACTCCTCGCCAGCGCCCCGCTTTTCGGTCACATCCACAATAAAGAGGATTACATCCACCTCCTGCAGTGTTCCCTCAGCGGTGCGCACCATATACTCGCCCAGCTTATGCTGGGGCTTATGGATGCCGGGCGTATCTAGAAACATAATCTGGGCATTATCCGTGTTCATGATGCACATAATACGATTGCGAGTTGTTTGGGGTCTATCACTCATAATGGCGATTTTTTCGCCAATCAGGCTATTGGTCAGAGTGGATTTGCCCACATTGGGACGACCCACCATGGCCACAAAGCCAGCATAATGTTTCGGTTCTTCCTTCATGCGATACTCCTTTTATAAATCAAAGCCGTAGGGCAAAAGCTCCTCTAAGGAACATATTTTAATGTCCCCTTTTAGATTGCCCAGCAGTATTTTACCTATTTTAAATTCGCTCATGACCTGACGACAGGCGCCGCAGGGGGACACAGGCTGCTGCGTATCCGCTACCACGCAAATAGCATCCAAATCCCGCTCCCCGGCGCAGACGGCGGCAAAAATCGCATTGCGTTCACCACAGCAGCACAGGCCATAGGAAGCATTTTCCACATTGCAGCCCCCGTAAATTCTGCCCGCGGCAGTGCGCACTGCCGCGCCCACTGCAAAATGAGAATAGGGAGAATAGGAATTTTGTCTTGCTACCACAGCTGCTGCGTAAAGCATCTGCAAATCAGGTGGCAAGGCTGCCAAATGAGTATCCTGCATGGGCGCACCTCCTTCATACTTCATTAATGCTCACCGGTAGGATGGTCAAAATATTCCTCGGACAAATTAATGGCTCGCAGGGCTTCTTCTTCCTTGGCCCGCATCTCAGCCTTGTCCTCCTCCGTCATATGGTCATAGCCCAATAAATGGAACATGCCATGGACAGCCAAATAAGTCATTTCCCGCTCAAGGCCATGCCCGTACTCCTCAGCCTGCCGCAGAGCAGTCTCGGCTGAGATGATGATATCGCCGTAAAGGTGCTCCTCCGGACCACCGATAAGCTCGGGCTCATCGCTGTCCTCGGCCTCCTCGTCCAAAGCAAAGCTCAGCACATCCGTGGGCTTGTCCATACCACGGTAAGCACGGTTTAAAGCATGGATTTCCTCATCGTCCACAATGGTTACATCCACCTCGGCCTCCTCTTCAAGCTCGTTGAGGCGTGCAACTGCCTGCAGCCCCTGCTGCAATCGCTCTAGGACAGCGTCAGCTAAGTCAATTCTATTCTGATCATTTTCTAGATTGATAATCATATAAACCCCTCCACCACCTACGGTGGTCCCCCTCCCCTTTAAAGGGGAGGCAAAAAATGTTAATAAATGCTGGTCCCCCCTTTAAAGGGGAAGCAAATAATGTTATGAACGGTGGTTCCAACTCCCCTTTAAAGGGGAGGTAAATAATGTTATGAACGGTGATTCCAACTCCCCTTTAAAGGGGAGGCAAATATTTTTGAACGGTGCTCCCCTTGGGGAGGCAAATAATCTACGAATGGTGCTTCCTCGAGGGAGAGCCAAACTTTCTCTTTTCCTTATGCATTATGCTTTTCAAACGCTTCGTAAGCTTTAATAATGCTGCCCACAATTTCGTGACGCACCACATCCTGCTGGCTGAACTTAATCACGCCAATTCCGGGCACATTACTTAAAATTTTGGCAGCATCCTTGAGGCCGCTGGCCTTGCCTCCCGGCAAGTCGATTTGAGTAATGTCGCCGGTAATCACCATCTTGCTACCAAAGCCAAAGCGAGTCAAGAACATCTTCATCTGCTCCGGAGTGGTGTTTTGGGCCTCGTCCAAAATGATAAAGGCATCATTGAGAGTACGCCCACGCATATAGGCCAAGGGAGCTACCTCAATCGTACCCTTAGTCAAATATTTTTGGAAGGTTTCCGCTCCTAGCATATCATACAGACCATCGTACAGAGGACGCAGGTAAGGATCCACCTTGTCCTGCATATCACCGGGCAAAAAGCCCAGCTTTTCCCCTGCTTCTACCGCAGGACGGGTCAGGATAATGCGCTCCACCTCTTTTTTCTTCAGAGCGGAGACAGCCAGCGCCACTGCTAAATAGGTTTTACCCGTACCTGCAGGACCAATACCCAAGGTAATGAAATTCTTGCGAATGGTCTCCACATACTGCCATTGGCCCAGTGTCTTCGCCTTCACCTGCCGTCCTCGATTATTCACGATAATCGTATCTGCGTACATGCGGTGCAGGCTGTCCAGCTTGCCCTCCTTCACCATATAAATACTGTAACGCACATCATGGGTCGTTAGCGGTAATCCCTGACGATACAAAAACAGCAGTTCCTGCAGGAGCAGCTGTAGCTTGGCAGCCTCCTCCTCAGAGCCGGACACCGTAATCACATTACCACGAGCCACAATGGTGCAGTTAAAGGCGCTGCGAATAATCCGCAGAAACTCATCATTACGTCCGCAAATACCCACCATTTCCTGTTGGTCAAACGTCTGCAACTCAACGTTAGTAGCCAAATTCTTTCCTCCTACTTATTTTTGTAAAACATTTATCTTTTTTCGATAGTTATTTTCTTAATTACCACAGGCTTCACCGGCTTATCCATGGGGCCTGTCTGCACCTTGCCGATTTTATAAACCACATCCATGCCCTTAGTCACCTTGCCAAACACAGCATGCTTACCATTGAGCCAGCTGCACTCCCGCAAGGTAATGAAAAACTGACTACCGCCGGAATTAGGACCGGAATTAGCCATGGAAATTACCCCCGGACCATCATGAAGTAGCTTGCTAGAAAACTCATCCTTAATCTTATACCCAGGACCACCAGTACCATCGCCCTTAGGGCAACCGCCCTGAATCATAAAATTATCAATCACGCGATGGAAGGTCAAGCCATCATAAAAGCCCTGCTTGGCCAGCTTAATAAAATTTTCGCTGGTCTTGGGAGCATAATCCGTAGCCAGCTTCACCTCAAAATCGCCCATACTGGTCTGAAACACCGCAGTTGCCGGCTCTGCCTTCACTGCGCTCTCCTTCTTCTCCTGTCCGCAGGCAGTCAATCCCACCATGCACAGGAGCAGCATACATAAAACTAATATTTTTTTCATTATTTAAGCCTCCAAGAAAACACTAAACACTAAATTATTTTATTTTTATAGATTATTATACATAAAACAAATCTATTCAGCAAGCCAGTTAGCTATTACAGCTCCGGCCTGCTCACTATATTCCGTAAAGGAATGGTCTCCCCCATCCCACAAACAAAGCTTGGCCTTATCACCTAAGAGCTCCTTATTTCTCAACGCTTGCTTCACAAGCACCGTATCATCACCCTTGCAGTGAAGGAGCAGCACCGGACATCCTTGCCAGCTTCCCAAAATCCCGCTCAAATCGTACTGATCAAAATCCGTCAAAAAGTCCGGTGTTAACACACAATGCCCACGCTCATCATCGAACTCCAGGGTTTCCCCTGCATCAAGACGCTCATAATACTCATCCGTCATTACATGACGGAAGGTCTCCCTAAGGTTATTGGGCGTAGCCCACAAAATCAAGCGCTTCAGCTCCGGCTCTAGGCTCGCTGTCACGATGGACGCCGCTCCACCCAAGCTACGCCCTAATAAATACACCGCACAGCCGGGCTGGCGCTCACGCGCAGCCGCGATCACTGCACGTAGCTCCGCCACCTGCAGCGACAAAATCCGCGTCCCAGTAAAATTAAAGCGCACCACACTGCAATGAGCTGCGCATTGATAAGCGATTCCCGCCGCTCGGCCACCGCTCTCGCGGCTCCCACGAAAGCCATGAGCCATCACCAGCACAGCATTGCGCTCACTACGATTAGGCTCCACTAAACACTCTATAGGCCCCAGGGGCCCTTGAAAGGTAAAATTATCCATTATTCACACCTCAGCTAAAATTTGCCGAACCAAAAACATGCATTTCTAGAAAAGGATATACCTTTTTATATTATAACATAAAAACAGCTCCTATATCTCCATTTTTAGTGATGTAAAGGAAGCTTTTTTACTCCTTTTTAGTGCTTTTTTTAGTGCTTTTTCATGAGGCAAGTGATATAATAGCTAGGATAGTATTTGCGAAATCGTAGCAAAGGAGCGATAGTATGTTCAAAAAACTCCAGGGAGTGGATCTTGTTCCCGAATATGTTCATTCTAAAGCCAAGTTGTATCGTTTGGATGCCGACAAGCTGTCCAATAAATATTATATTGTCACCAGCGCCAGCACCCGTCACCTCCTGAATTCCCCTGAGGTGGTTGGCTTTGAAAACTATGATCGTATGTGTAACCCCACTAAAACCACCCTAGATTTCTTTAATCAAAAAGGACTAATCACCTCTGCCAACATTTTGACCATTTTGCGAGGCGGCCTGAATTATCCCTTAGAGGAATGCTGCTACCGTGCCAACATCCCTGTAAATGATATGAGCTTTTTATCCTGTGAGCGTGTTTTTGATGGAGAGCTCATTTCTGGCTTGGATATTAAGTACAAAAAGCTGAGCATTATTGATGGCGGAACACTGATTATCGGCGATATAATCGCTACCGGTGATACCCTTGTAAAATGTCTCAAGCATATCGTCAAGGAGTATCGCACTGCTGGCGCCTGCCTACGCAATATTATATTCTTCACAATCGGTGGCAATATGGGCATCACTGTGCTGGAGAATTTAACAGAGGAGCTCCGTGAGTATTGGCCCAATTTCGAAGGCTTCTATTGCGTTTACCACGAGGGTATTTTTAGTACCTATAAGGAAAAAGGCGTTACGGGTATTAACCTTCCCTTCGTAGATTTTTATTGGAAGGACAGTGTCCTCGCTCCGGAATATCGGGAGCAAACCCTTGCTAATGATGATGCGCTTTTTGAAAAATGCACCATCTATGATGGTGGTGCCCGTCGCTACGAAATTCCCGAGCATTATCATGAGGTCATGGAATATTGGGAAAAGCTGGATGAGATCGCGGATAAAGTTGATTTTGCAGCCT
>SFCN01000041.1 GCA_004558595.1 Phascolarctobacterium sp.
GACGTGAGCGGTCCCACCTTCAAGGGGAAGATGCTCATCATCCACGACCCCACCCGGGTGAAGATCTCCTCCATCAAGGACTACGGCATTGAAGGCGATGCTCATGCAGGTCATTGGCATAGACAGGTGAGCCTTTTAAGTTCAGAGCAAGTCAAGGCGTTTAATAAGCGTATTGCTGAAAGTAATACACGAATTCAAGAGCAAGCTAATGCTTTAGTTAGCGACAAGAAAAAAATAACTAATGGTGCAGAAAGGTCCATAGAGCCAGCTATAGAAGGGACCTTCGGTGAAAATATTCTCGTTAGCGGTATTGACCTGCCCAAGCTGCCAGTGGGCACTTTGCTTCAAGCTGGAGAGGTTGTACTTAAGCTTTCCCAGATAGGCAAGGAATGTCACAGTCACTGCCAAATTTTTCAGCGTGTGGGGGATTGCATTATGCCCCGTGAAGGCGTTTTCGCCACTGTGGAACAGGGTGGAATACTTAAAGCCGGCATGGAATTGGAAATTATATTACCAACTGGAAAAGAAAGATTACGTGCAGCGGTCATTACCCTGTCCGATAAAGGTTATATTGGTGAAAGAGTTGATACTAGTGGCCCGAGAGCAGCAGCACTGTTAGAAGAAGCAGGCTATGAAATAATTGAAAAAGTAATTTTACCCGATGTACAGGGGAAAATAGAGCATGAATTAAAACGTTTAGCTGATAGTAGACAAGCTGATCTAATTATAACAACGGGTGGAACAGGGATGTCACCTAGGGATGTGACGCCGGAAGCTACCTTGGCTATTGCCACACGCCATGTCCCCGGCATCGCGGAAGCTATCAGAGCTTGCTCCATGAAATATACCAATAGAGCTATGCTTAGTAGAGGCGTTTCTGTTTTGCGTAATAGCACCCTAATAATTAATTTGCCAGGTAGTGAAAAAGCTGTTAGAGAAGCTTTGGAAATTATATTACCGGTCTTGGAGCATGGCATACGTCTGGCTAAGGGTACAGATGGGGAGTGTGGTCGCACATGAGTGACTATTTCGACCTCTCACCCTTGTGGATAAGCATAGAAACCGCCGCTGCCACTATCGTAATCGTTTTCTTCCTAGGTGTTCTGGCCGCGTGGTGGGTAGAGAGATTATCTAGTGAAATTGTGAAGATTTTAGTGGATGGTATTTTTACGCTACCCATGGTGTTACCGCCTACGGTAGCAGGCTTTTTTCTCTTGGTTGTCTTCGGCAATAATCGTATCGTAGGACGTTTTTTTATCGATAACTTTGGGATACAAATCGCTTTCAATTGGATCGCTACAGTTTTAGCGGCCGGCGTAATTTCCTTTCCACTTATGTACCGCTCCGCTCGCGGAGCTCTGGTACAGGTGGACAAGGGAATTATGGAAGCCGGCCGCTCCCTGGGCATGACGGAATGGCGCATTTTTTGGCGTCTACACCTTCCAAACGCTCTCCCGGGAATTATAGCCGGTGGCCTTTTGGCCTTTGCCAGAGGACTGGGAGAGTTTGGCGCCACGGCTATGCTGGCAGGTAATATTGCTGGCAAAACCCGCACGCTGCCGCTGGCGGTTTATTCAGCCGTGGCTGCCGGTGATTTCGACAGCGCCGGGGTCTATGTTTTGATAATCGTGACCATCTGCCTAGCAGTGGTCATTGGTTTAAATTATTATCAACATTATATGAAAAAAAGAATGGAGGAGTAATCATAAAGAAGCTTTTAGTTTTATTTATGTGTATATTGGCTATGGTCACAATTGGTTGCGGTGGGGGTAGCAAAAAAGAGGATACCTCGACTAAGCCCCAAAAAACAGTACAGTTGGCAGCCGCAGCCAGCTTGGAAAAGGTTTTCGAGCAGCAGCTTATTCCCATGTTCAATAAAAAGCATCCAGAAATCAAAATCCAAGGCATTTATGATGCCAGCGGCAAGCTGCAATCCCAAATAGAAAATGGCCTTAATGCCGACCTTTTTATTTCCGCTGCCAATAAGCAAATGCAGGCCCTGGATAAGAAGGGCTATATGGATAGCGCTAGCATTAAGCCTCTCTTGGAAAACAAGCTGGTGTTGATCGTGCCGGCTAAGGGCGAAAGCAATATTAAAGAATTTGAGGATTTTGCCAAAGCCAAGTACCCGGCTATTGGCGATCCTGCCAGCGTGCCCGCAGGCCAATATGCTCGTGAAGCCCTGACGAGTCTTGGTATTTGGAATCATGTACAGCCCAAGGCAAGCCTTGGTACCAATGTTACCCAAGTGCTGAACTGGGTAGGAGAAGGCAGCGCAGATGCAGGTCTTGTTTACGCTACAGATGCGGCGCTTATTAAGGATAAGGTTCATGTAGTAGCTGAAGCACCGACTGGTACTCTCAAAAAGCCTGTGATTTATCCGCTTGGTATTTTGAAAAGGGCTCAACAGCAAGCTGCTGCCAAGGAACTGGCTGCCTTCCTCAGTACTGAAGAGGCCATGCAAACCTTCGAAAAATATGGTTTTGCTCGAGTAAAATGAGTGAAGAAGATTATTTACTAAAAATTGAGGAGAAAAATCATGAAGCTTATTAAAACTGAAGACGCGGTGGGCAGTGTGCTTTGTCACGATTTGACGCAAATTATCAAGGGCGTTACAAAGGATGCTGTGTTTCGTAAGGGACATATTGTGCAACCTGAGGATATACCAGTGCTGCTATCCATTGGGAAGGAGCATTTATATGTATGGGAAGCAGATGAGAATATGCTTCACGAAAACGATGCCGCTCGTATTCTCTGCGCTATTTGTAAGAATGCGAATATGCATGAATCTGAGGTCAAGGAGGGTAAAATCGAGCTTAGCGCTACCTGTGAAGGCCTGTTCAAGGTGGATAGCAAGCGCCTGCAGCTGGTGAACAGCTTTGGCCAAATGATGATTGCGACACGTCATGGTAATACCCCTGTAAAAAAAGGGGACAAGCTGGCCGGTACCCGCATTATTCCCTTGGTTATCGAAAAAGAAAAAATGTACAGCATCCAAGAGCTTTGCGGAGAAGAGCCGATTTTAAAGCTACTACCCTATAAGCTCAAAAAAGCTGCTGTCATTGCCACCGGTAGTGAAATCTTTACAGGACGCATTAAGGACACCTTTACTCCTGTTATTGAAGAAAAGCTTGCTGAATATGGTGTTGAAGTGGTATTTAAGCAGGTTTTAGGTGATGACCCGGAGGCTGTAACTGCCGCCATTAAGTCTGCCATTGAAGAAAAGGGAGCCGAGCTAGTGTGCTGTACCGGCGGCATGAGCGTGGACCCGGATGACCGCACTCCATTAGCTATTAAAAATACAGGTGCGCAGATAATTTCTTATGGCGCGCCAGTGCTTCCAGGAGCCATGTTCCTTTTGGCTTACTATGGAGTGAACAAGGTTCCCATTATGGGTTTACCAGGGTGCGTTATGTACTCTAAACGTACTATTTTCGACTTGGTTTTGCCCAGAGTCATCGCCTGTGACTATGTAACTGCCGAAGAATTGGCCCAGTTAGGCGAGGGTGGACTGTGCCTGAATTGCCCTGTATGTACCTATCCTGCCTGTGGCTTCGGCAAGGGGTGGTAAGATGAGCTTTGTGCCACCGAAAAATTATCATATTAAGGTACGTGTTTATAATCAGGAAATTGCCTTTGGCAAGGGTATTGCTCAGATTTTGAGCTTGGTCGAGCAGCATGGCTCACTAACTGCAGCCTATAAAGAAATGGGTATCTCCTCTAGTAAAGCTTGGAAAATCCTACATAGAGCAGAGGCAGACCTAGGCTATCCCTTGCTGAAAAGCATCAGCGGTGGGGCCCACGGGGGCGGCACCGTGCTCACACCGGAGGGCAAGGAGATGCTGGAGAAGTATAGTCAGTTCGAGGCCCAGGTGCAAGCCTTTGCCCAGGAGGCGTTCCACAAGATATTTCATGCATAAGTAAAGGTAATCTGCTTGACTCTTTTTTGCTTTCAGTGTATAATTGTTTTATAGATTATTAGAACTAAATATTATTTAGCTTCTAAGATTATCAACAATTCTACACAAAAGGCTGTTTTAGCGTGTGTGCTACTGAAAGAAGGTACAAAAATGAGTTTATTTGCTGCTGCAATCGATTATTTTGTCAAGGGTGGTCCCGTAATGTGGCCACTATTGTTTTGTTCTATTGCCACTTTAGCAATAGGTGTGGAACGGTTTTTATATTATAAACAAGCGGATAGCGGCAAAGCTTTTACTAAAGAGTTTTGTAATTATATCGAAAATGATGATTGGATCAATGCTAAAAGGCTAGCCGACAGCACTCGGGGTGAGGTAGCCAAGCTGGCCACCGTCGTTATGGATCGTCATGGTAATTTTGAACGCTTAGAGGGCTTTATTACCGCCCGTGCCGAGCGTGCCCTTGATAAGTTTGAAAAAAATCTGGGCTATTTGGGTGTTATGGTTGCGCTGACTCCGGTTTTAGGCCTGTTGGGCACCATCACTGGTATGATTGCCTCTTTTAATGCACTTAATGAAAGAAGCACTAATCCCATGGCCGTAACCTCCGGCATTGGTGAAGCCTTGATTACCACTGTTTTTGGCCTGTGCATCTCTATTTTTGCGATACTTTTCCATGCTTATTTTACTCGCCGCATGAAGGGTATTACTATGGATATCGAAGAAATGAGCAATACCCTGCTGGAAGCAATTGCCAAGAATATTTGTGATGATGCCTGCGGAGGAGCGAAAAAATGATTAAGCTGAGGCAAAGAGATGGTGGTAAAGCACCTGAGCCCATGCTGAGCCCCATGATCGACATGATTTTTCTGCTGCTGGTGTTCTTCATCATCAGCACTATGTATATGAGCGAAATTAAGACCATACCCATTCGCTTGCCGGTGGCCCAGCATGCCCAAACCGTGAGCAAGAGTAATTTTACGGTCACCATTAAAAAGGATGGCAGTCTTTATCTTGATGAAACTGCTATTGATGTGGAGCAGCTTGTGGCTAATGCTGCCATCGAAAGCAAGCGTGACTCCTCCTTTGCTGTGATTATTCGTGGGGAGGGTGATGCGGAATATCGCTCTATTATCCAGCTTATGGACAAGCTTAAGGGTGCAGGCGTAACCCGCTTTGGCCTGGCTACGGATGTGGGTGATGGCAAATGAAGGCAGAACAAAAGCGTTATGGTACGGCGCTAGGAGCTGCTCTTGCTGTTCATGTATTCTTTGCTCTGGTCATTGGCATTTTTGGCTATCGCTTTGTGAGCAGACCTCCGGAAATTTTGGAGGTGGCCCTGGTGGGCGGCGGCGGCGGTGCCCCTGAGCAGGTGGAGGAGCAGCAGGATAATAGTATTTTGCGCAGTATCGACGATATTATTGATAAAAGGCTAAAGCCGGAAACGAAAAAGGTGGTCACTCAAAAAACGATGGCTAGCACCAAGCCCCAGCCCGGGCCCTCGAAGAAGCAGTCTGCCGGTAGCAGTACCGGCTCAGCGGAAGGTAGCGGCTCAAGCAGTGGCACAGGTAGTGGCACAGGTAGTGGCACAGGTAGTGGCGCTGGTGACGGTGCAGGCGACGGACGTGGCGTGCCCGTAACACCACCTCGAGTGGTGTCGGCAGCGCAGCCCAAGTACCCCAGCTCCGCGCGCAATGCCGGGGTGGAGGGCGTAGTGGGTGTCAAGATGCTGGTCAACGCCAGTGGCAAGGTAGAAGAAGCCTTCGTTGTGCGCTCCTCCGGCAATGCGGCCTTGGACGAAGCGGCAGTGGCGGCGGTTTACAAGTGGCGCTTTAGCCCTGCCAAGGACAAATTTGGCCAAAAGGCGCCCTGCTATGTAACCCAGGGTATCCGCTTTGATTTAAAAAGATAGGCTTTAGTGCTTGTTGATGGACTGTCGCAAGGAAGCAAGGCACCTTACGGCAGTCTTTTTCCTATACTAATACTAATGCAAGGAAAGGGGTGTGGCTTGTGGTAAAAAGAAGAAATAGTCGCAGTATGGCTTTGCTATTTAAGCTGTTGCTTGCTCTTACTATGCTCAGTCTGTTAAGTATGCTTTGCTTTGGCTGTGGCAAGCCCAAGCTAGCCGAGCCGGAGGGCAAGCCCATCTACACCCTTACTGATGCCACCGGCACCAAGGTTTCCTTTACCAAGAAGCCGGAGCGCATCGTTTCCTTATCCATTAGCACGGACGAGATTTTGCTGGATTTAGTGGAGCCCAAGCGCATTGTGGCCCTGACCAAGTATGTGGATGACGAAGGTATTTCCAACGCGACGGAGCAGGCCAAGGCAGTTAAGGGCAGGGTGCAGGCCGGCAACCCGGAGGCTATTTTGGCCCTGCGTCCCGATTTAATCCTCATCCCCGACTTTTCCAGCGCCGATACCATTCAAAGCCTGCGGGAAATGCAGCAGCCTGTTTATGTCTATAAAACGCCCTCTAATCTTGCAGGTGTGCGCGCCTGCATCAGGGAATTGGGGCAGGTTGTAGGTGAGGAGGCGGCGGCCCAGCTAATTTTGCAGCGCATGGAAGCACGCTTGGCCCTGCTGCAGCAAAAAATGGGGCCTATCCCTGCTGCGAAACAAAAATGGGTCATCTTTATGAGTGATAAGGGTGCCTACTATAGTCCCGAGCATTCCTTCAACGATATTTGTAAACATGCCCAGGTGGTCAATGCTCTGTCCCAGCTTCATTTTGCTAAGCCTATAACCGTGGGGCAGGAGGAAATTGTGCGCCTCAATCCCGATGCCTTTATTCTTTCTGGATGGGTGGATGGCACGGACCAGGAGCCTGATGCTTTGGTCCACAACCTGCTTCAGGACCCATCCTATGCCTCGGTGAAGGCAGTGAAAAACAAGGCTATTTATGCCCTGCCTGCTAAGCATTTATTGTGCCTGTCCCAACACATAGTGGAGGCCTCTTATGATTTGGCGAGGGCAGTATATGGGCAAGAGTTGTAGAGTTTTTTTATGTGAGTGATTTTTAAGGAGTGGCCAAAATGCTGAACAAAAGCTATGGAAAAGCAGCACTGTTAGTATTAGCCTGCTTATTAGTTTTGGTGGGCTGTATTTCCCTCACCATCGGACAAATTGCTGTGCCTTTTAAAAGTGCTGCTGGCGTGCTGCTTCAGCAGCTGGGGCTGCCCTTTTTGCAGGATGTAACTTTGACTAAGGAGCAGTTGGCCGTAATCTGGTATATTCGCTTGCCCCGCATGCTGGTGGGCATGCTGGTTGGTGGTGCCTTGGGCATTAGCGGTGCCGTGATGCAGGGCATTTTTAGCAATCCCTTGGCCGACCCGGGCCTCATCGGTATTTCTGCCGGTGCGGCTACCGGTGCCGTGGTGGCCATCGCCCTTGGTGGCGCTGCTACGAGCATGCTGACTATGCCCCTTTTTGCCCTGTGTGGCAGCATTGTGGCTGTGTGCCTGACTGTCTTTTTAGCCATGCGCAATGGCAAAATACCTGTGATGACACTGCTCTTGGCAGGTGTGGCTGTGGGCATGCTTTTAGGGGCTATTACCAGTGGCATTTTAACCTTTATGAACGAGCAAAAGCTGCAGCAATATCTCTTTTGGATGGTGGGCGGTTTGGATTACCGCCGCTGGGAGCATGTGTATTTGGCTGTGGGGCCTGTGCTGGTGGGCATCGCTATAATGCTGCTGCTGGCCCGTCATCTGAATATATTGGTGCTGGGCGAAACCGAGGCCAAGGCTGTGGGCATGCCGGTGCTGCAGTTTCGCATGGGCTTACTCTTTGTGGCGGCCATTACTACGGCTACCAGCGTTTGTGTCAGTGGCAATATCGGCTTTGTGGGCCTGGTGATTCCGCATATGATGCGTATGCTTTTGGGGCCGGACCATCGCGTTCTGCTGCCAGCCAGCGCCCTGGGTGGCGCGCTGTTTTTAGTGCTGTGCGATTGCTTGGGCAGGGTGGTGCTTGCTCCGGCAGAGGTGCGGGTGGGCATCATGACGGCCATTTTGGGCTCGCCTTATTTTCTATATTTATTGCGTAAAATGCAAAAGAGCGTCTTTTAAGCAGGGGAGGTTGAAAAGATGGCAGTGCTTCAGGTTGATAAGCTGCAAATTGGCTATGGCTCCCGCTGCGTGCTCAAGGAGGCCAGCTTTAGCATTGGCAAGGGCGAAATCGTGGGCATCATTGGCTGCAACGGTGCCGGCAAAAGCACGCTTTTGAAGACTATTCGCGGTTTGTTGCCCAAGCAGGGGGGCAGCGTGCGGTATTTTGGCAAGCCCTTGGAGGAATATGGCGACAAGGAGCTGGCCACGAAAATCGCCTATTTACAGCAGCATGTGGAGCTGGGCTTTGGCTATACGGGCAAGGATATTGTCATGGCCGGGCGTTACCCCTATATGAAATGGTGGGAGCGCGAAAGTGAGGCGGATGCTAAGCTAGCCCTGGCCTGCATGGAATACACTGGTACGGCGGATTTGGCAGAGCGGCCCATCAACGAGGTGAGCGGCGGACAAAAGCAGCGCATTTTAATCGCCAAGGTTTTGGCCCAGCAAACGCCCATCATCTTTTTGGATGAGCCCACCACGGGGCTGGATATGGTGTATCAGGAGGAAATCTTTCGCTTTGCCAAGGCCTTAGCCGGCCAAGGCAAAACGGTGCTTATGGTGGTGCACGAGCTGAATCTGGCTTCTAAATATTGCTCCCGCATCCTGCTTTTAGGTGAGGGGACGCTTTTGGCCGATGGTGCGCCGCTAGAGGTGTTTACGGAGGAGCTGCTTAGCCGTGCCTATAAGGCAGATATTTGCGTGGAGCGGGATGAGGTTAATCATAATCTGCACATCACAACCCGAGTGAGCCAGGAGGCACAAAGTCGGGAAGCGGCACTCCTCAAGAGAATCTGCAGCTGAGTCAATAAATGCTTGACAATTATTAATTCAAAATGCTACAATAATTATAATGATAATTTATACTAATAAGCTTGCATATTGTAATCTATACTAGTATAGTAGAGATTCACCCATATAACTGTATATCCTAATGGCTAAATCAGGGAAGCTCGGTGAGATTCCGGCACTGTAACGCAATAGTATTAAGGAGCATGTCCATCATATACCTATCGCAAAGGGATGGGCAAGCAATGATTTTGAGTCTAAGCGCTGTTTAGTCGATACATCCATCAAACCTGCGATTTTCAGGAGGATTAAGCAAAATTGGCTTAGTGCGTCCTAAATGCGGATTGGTGGATTTTGTTTTTGTTTGGATAGGGATTATTTATTGATTTTAGGCACGGGCCTGAAATAGATGGCTGAGCCCTTCTGGGAGCAAGAGGGGATTGGTAGAGGAAAAATGTGGAGGTTTTTGTTATGAAAAAGAAGAGCTTTTTGCGCAACGCAATTTTGCTGTCCTTGCTGGTTGGCGCAACCACTGTTTACAGCCCTGTGGTTATGGCTGCGGAGGATGTCGCTGTAAGTGGAGATTCCATGGAGTTTGCTATGGAGGAGTATGTGGTGACGGCTAGCCGTACCCAAACTGCCAAGGTGAACACTCCGGCCAATGTGAGCACCATTGATGCTGCCAAGATCGAAAGCAGAAGATATCAGGATGTAGCCGAGGCGCTGAAGGATGTGCCGGGGGCAACCATAATTGATAGTGGTACTGGTGCTTACGAAAAGACAGTAATGCTCAATGGGGATGAACGTGTTTTGGTTCTTGTTGACGGTAGAAGAGTAAACTTAGATATGGGTACAATGACTCGCGCTAGCTTCGATTTGAATCAATTGCCTGATGTTAGCCAAATTGAGCGTATCGAGGTTGTTAAAGGTCATGGTGGCGCTTTATACGGCTCTGACGCAGTAGGTGGCGTTATTAATATTATTACCAAAAAGATGGACCATAATTATGGTAAGGTATCCATGGCCTTTGGTTCTAACCAAGCTCGTGAGGGTAAGGCAATGTACACCATCAAGGAAGGCAAGACTGGCATTTCTGTTAATGCTTCCAAATATAAGCAAGGCTATTATAAATATAAGGATGTTTCTACCAAAGCTACCAATAGATGGCCAGGTGAATCAGATTTTACTAATGAAAAGGTTGGTTTAAAAATTAATCAAGAGCTTACTGAATCTAGTGCTATCGAGGTAGGCTATAACTTTAGCAAGTTTGATGGCCATAGTCCTAATTTTATCTATGGTTCTTCTCCAATAGATAAAAAGACCAACAATATTTATGCTAAATATGATTGGACTATTAATGATAATGACCAAGGTTTTTTGAGTATTTATCGTAATGAGTTAAAATATGAGTTCAAAGGAAATATGGAGGAGAGGGACTTAGGCTTTGAAGCGCAGCAGGCAATCACTACATCTGATACAAATAAAGTAGTCATTGGTGCTTCCTATAGAAAAGCTGATGTTTCCAATGAAAAAACTTATGAAGGCGAGAAGAATATAAATAACAAGGCCGTCTTTGTCAATGACATTTGGGATTTCGCACCTACTTGGTCTTTAAACGCTGGTGCTAGATACGATAATCATAGTACTGCTGGCAGCAAAACTACTTTGAGTGCTGGATTAAACAAGAAATTTGATGATAATAGTCATGCCTATATCAACTGGGGAGAAGTGTTTAAGGCACCTACGGTTGATGATTTGTATTACAATCAACCTTCATTTGGTATGCAAGGTAATCCTGACTTAAAGCCTGAAAAGGGTGATACCTTTACTATTGGATATAGCACTAAGATCAAAGATAAGACTGATGTAAATGTTAGCTACTTCCAAAGCAGACTAGAAGATGCCATTCATTGGCGAAGCGATGCTTATGGTATTTGGCATCCACAGAATGTTGATAAACAGAAAAAGAATGGATTTGAATTAAGTGTCAACCATGAATTAAATGATAATTGGGATTTAACTGCATCCTATACTTATGTTCGTGTACGTGATGATAATAATGATGGACTAGGCTATGTACGGGATATTAACTATATGCCTAATACTTATCGTTTTGGCGTACGTTATCATGATGAAAAATGGAATGCAGACCTGACTGTTAGGGCAGCAAATGGTGGTGACACTCATAGATTTAACTCAAGCTACTATAATGCGTATGTAGATAATTGCTTTGTAACAATTGACTTGGCAACTTCCTATAAAGCTACCAAAGACTGGACCATCTTTGCCAAAGGATACAATCTGACTAATAAAGCTTATGCTGAAAGTGCAAACGTTCTGGGCGGTTCTTACCTGTACCCCGCACAATCCCGCCGCTTCATCGTCGGTGCTGAGTACAGCTTCTAAGACTGCTGTGGTGCTTTAAGTAAACCCAAAATTTAAGAACTAAACTGTGCTATAACGCTTCAAGTGACGCCCTCGCCGTTCCGTCGAGGGTCCTGCTTGAAGCGTTTTGTGTATTATTTGCCCTTGATGCCAGCTGATGCTATAATAAAAGCAACTATTTTGAGCGTTATTTTTGAGTTGGAACGATGAAAATGGATTTTACAATACATAAGGAATTAGTCATGGACGGGCTGCCCACAGCCTTTTGCCACGCCTCCACGATTATAAAGCTGCGCAGTGGGGGACTTTTGTGCTGTTGGTTCGGCGGCAGTCACGAGGGTGAAGCCGATGTGGCCATTATGCCGCTCGCAGGGACGGGGCTGGGTGGAGCGCGCCGGTAAAGATGGCCGAGGGGCGGAAGCCAACTAGAATCCTGTGCTCTTTTATCGCGAGGACGGCACCCTGCTGCTGTTTTACAAGGAAGGCCAGCAGATTGCCCAAGGCCACCAGGTACATATTAGCTATACCTTTGATCGCAAAAACATTGCTGCAGTCTCCTTGGAGGCGGGAAAGCTGTGAGCATGATCAGAGGATGACGCAAGCATGGGCTACAAGCTACTGCTTTTATTAAAAACGCCTGTTTCGAGTAACTTTTCGTTACAGGAATGACTACATAAGGCTGCAAGCTGTGTTGCTGTAAGAGTGACACAGCTTTTCTTTTGTCGATACAGTGTACACTGATAAACATATTGTATACTTTTAATCTACTCATTCCCTTTAGACGCAGTTTATGCTATAATGTATAAGATAAGAAAGCATTTTTAGTATAAAGGAGAAAGCCTTGATCAAAGGAATATTGTTTGATTTTGATGGCACCTTAGCCAACACTATAGATTTGATTGTAGCTACCTTTGAGCATACCTGTACCACAGCTCTAGGCTTTAAGCCACCTAGACAGGAGATTATTAACACTATTGGTCTGCCCTTAGGTGAAGCTCTAGAGCTGCTCAGTGGCATTCACGAGCCAGAGCGTATTTTGCAGCTGCGTCAAATTTATGGCCAATTTAATGCTGATAATCATGACACCATGATTAAGTCCATTGAAGGCGTGGCAGAGCTTTTGCCAGAGCTACGTCGTCGGAACATCAAGCTAGCGGTTGTAAGCTCGAAAAAGCTCTATATGCTGCAGCGAGGCATGAATTGCCTAGGTATGACTCAATATATTGATGCTACAGTTTCCGTTTTAGACACAGAGCACGGTAAGCCAGCGCCAGACCCTATGCTCTTGGCCTGCGAGCGTTTAGGCTTAGCTCCTGATGAATGCCTATGTGTAGGTGATAGTCCCTTTGATATTCAAAGTGGCAATGCTGCTGGCTGTTACACTGTTGCTGTGGAGTATACTCAGCTTGATTGGCAGAATTTGTTGGAGAAGGGTAAGCCAGATTATACTATTGCCCAACCCTTGGATTTGTTAAAGCTTTTAGATTTGTAAGATAAAAGGAGGATGCACATGCGTAAAATTGCGATTATCGGTGGTACTGGTATCTATAGTCCGGAGGCTTTACAGGGCTTCGCGGAAAAGATCATTGATACTCCCTATGGGCAAGCATTATGTAACATAGGGGAAATTGCCGGAAATCAGGTTGTTTTTATTACTCGCCATGGCGTAGGACATAAAACTGCCCCCCACAAGGTTAATTATCGTGCCAATATTTGGGCTTTAAAGAGACTCGGCACGGAGGAAATTTTTGCGACAACTGCTGTGGGTAGCCTGAATCCAGAGATGAAAGCGGGGCACTTCGTAGTATGCTCCAACGTTTTAGATTTTACTAAGAGCCGCATCAATACCTTTTATGATACTCCTGAGCGTGGCGTAGTACATGTGGATTTTTCCTATCCTTATTGCCCTTGCGTTCGCGAAAGGGTGATTAGATGCTTAGAGAAGCTGGGCATTCCTTTCCATAAAGAGGGCGTTTATGTGGCTACTGAAGGTCCTCGCTTTGAAAGCGCAGCTGAAATTAAAGCATATGCCATGCTGGGCGGAGATCTAGTAGGTATGACTAACATGCCGGAATGCATTCTGGCCCGAGAGGCAGAAATGTGCTATAGTACCTGCTCCATCGTAACCAACATGGCCGCTGGCATTTCGCCCACACCTCTGTCCCACATGGAGGTAGTGGAGGCTATGGGTAAGAGTATTACCAATATGAACAAGCTGATTGCAGCCTTCATCAATGATAACGAGCCTGTGGAAGCTAGCTGCGGCTGCCACACTGCGTTAAAGGAATTCGGTGGCTTTAAACTATAAGGAGCGATTATGGTTGAAACAATGATTTGGCAAAGCGCAGAGAAAGCACTGAAAGTGCTTGATCAAACGCTGCTGCCACAAAAATGCATGTTCATTAGCTGCAAGGATTACAGCAGAGTGAAGCTGGCCATTAAGCGCTTAGAGGTGCGGGGCGCACCGGCTATTGGCGCGGCGGCAGCCTTCGCCATGGTGCTGGGCGCACAGGAATGTGCCGACAAGCCTGACTTTTTGACTGCTCTAGCCAAGGTAAGGGACGATTTAATCAGTGCACGTCCTACGGCAGTAAATCTGTCCTGGGCTTGCAAGAAGCAGTACGAGTTGGCGTTGGAGCTTAATGAGGCTGATACCCCGCCCTACAAGATTATTAAGGCTTTGGAAGCAGCTGCTGTAAGGATTTATGATGAGGATATCGCTCGCAATAAGAAGATGGGAGAGTATGGCGCAGCCGTACTGCCTGCGGATGCAGTGGTTCTGACTCACTGCAACGCGGGAGCGTTAGCTACCTGTGGTTGGGGAACAGCGTTAGGTGTTATCCGCAGCGCTCACGCGCAAGGGAAAATCAGAATGGTCTACGCTGATGAGACGAGACCGCTTTTGCAGGGCGCGCGGCTCACGGCCTATGAGCTTTTCGAAGATAAGATTCCTGTAACGCTTATTACGGATAACATGGCCGCCTGGACCATGAAGCAGAAGGGTATTAACGCCGTAGTCGTAGGCGCTGATAGGATCGCCGCCAACGGCGACACGGCTAATAAAATTGGCACATATGGTGTGGCTTTAGCGGCTAAGGCTCATGGAATTCCATTCTATATCGCCGCACCAGTGAGTACCTTTGACTTTAGTATCGCTAGCGGTGAGGAAATTCCCATTGAAGAGCGTGCGGCTGAGGAAGTAAAAGCATTCCGCAGTGAGCAAACCGCGCCTAGCGGTGTGGCCACCTTTAACCCAGCCTTCGACGTGACCCCATGGTCGCTCATCGCTGGTATTATTACTGAATATGGCGTGATTACCGCGCCCTATACAGAAAATATTAAAAAGTTGCAAGAGAAAAGCAAGGAGGATTTTTGATACATGGAAAGCATGATTAAGGATATTAAGCTGGCCCCCTTAGGCCATCAACGTATTGCCTGGGCCAAGGAATATATGCCTTTGCTGAACATTTTGAACGAAAAATATAGTGAGACGAAGCCCTTTGCAGGTCTAAACATGGTAGTAACCATCCACTTAGAAGCGAAAACTGCTTATTTGGCCATGGTTTTGAAGAATGCCGGCGCCAATGTGGTTGTCACCGGCTCCAATCCTCTGTCCACCCAGGACGAGATTGCCGCAGCCTTGGTTGACAGCGGTATCAAAGTTTTCGCAACCCATGCTTGCACCAACGAAGAGTACGATATGTATCTGCGTGAAGCCCTGAAAATTGAGCCCGATTTGATCATTGATGATGGTGGTGATTTGGTAAACATGCTCCACGGTGAGCGTCGTGATTTGATCGACAAGCTTATCGGCGGCAGTGAGGAAACCACTACCGGCGTGCATCGCTTAAAGGCTTTGGCTGCAGCCGGCCATTTGGCTTTTCCCATGATCGCTGTTAACGATGCCTATTGCAAATATTTATTTGATAATCGCTATGGCACCGGCCAATCCTCCTGGGATGGCATTATGCGTACTACCAACATGTCTGTGGCAGGTCGCACTGTTGTTGTTGCTGGCTACGGCTGGTGTGGCAAGGGCGTGGCTATGCGTGCCAAAGGCCTTGGCGCTAATGTTATCGTTACTGAGGTTGATCCCATTAAGGGCATTGAGGCTGTTTTCGATGGCTTCCGCGTAATGCCCATGCTTGAGGCCGCTAAGGAAGGCGATATATTCGTTACCGTCACCGGCTGCAAGGACGTTATTACCAAGGAACACATGCAGGTTATGAAAAATGGCGCTGTTATGTGTAATGCTGGTCACTTTGATGTGGAGGTCAACAAGCATCATTTAGAGGAGTTGTCCGTAATTCCTCCCTATGAAGTGCGCAAGAATATTATGACCTATACTACTGCCGATGGTCGTAAGCTGAACCTTTTGGGTGAAGGCCGTCTTGTTAACCTAGCTTGTGGCGATGGTCATCCTATTGAGATCATGGATTTGTCATTCGCCATGCAGTTTTTGGCAATGAAATATTTGCTGGATAATAAAGGCCAATTGGAGAATAAGCTCTATGTGCTGCCGGAAGAGCTGAATACCGAGGTTGCGGCTCTGAAGCTACAAGCCATGGGTGCTGGCATCGACACCTTGAGCGAGGAGCAGCAGGCATATTTAGCTGCTGAATAAGACGATGGAAGTAAAAACCTTGACAAAAAAAGCAGCCTGTGCCGCCATTGTGGAGATGGGGCATAAGCTGATTGAAAAGCATTTGGTGGCTGGCTCCTGGGGTAATATTAGCTGCCGTACTCGCAAGGGTATCGCTATTACTCCCTCGGGCCTGGGCTATGAAAAATTAATGTCCAGCGATATTGTGATCGTAGATGGTGAGGGCACAGTGCTTAGCGGCAAGCATATTCCTTCCTCCGAGACCAAGGTTCATGTGGCCATTTATAAGGCCTTTCCCGAAGCTGGGGCCGTGATTCACACCCATAGCATTTACGCCAGCGCTCTATCTGCCATGCATGAAGATGTACCGGCTATTATCGAGGATATCGTGCAGATCTGTGGTGGCAGGGTTAACTGCGCTCAGTACGCCCTGACTGGAACCCAGGAGTTGGCAGATGCCGCGGTACAAGCTTTAGCCGGGCGCAAAGCTGCTCTTTTGGCCAATCATGGTGCAGTATGCTGGGGCAAGGATTTAGCTGAATCCTTATTGGTTGCAGAGATTTTGGAAAAGGCGGCCCAAATCGTAGTTTTGTGCAAAAGCTGCAGTGGCAAGCTGCATGAGCTGGATGCTGCTGACTCAGCAGCGATGCATACCTTTTACGAGGAGCATTATTCCAAGCGTCAAAGAGGCGAGGAATAAGCATGATAGCTTAATGATTTAGAAATAGCTTTCGTAACACTCTATTTTTAAGGGAAGGAGTGATATTTTGGGAAAATTATTAATTAAAAATGTAGAATTACTGCACACTCCCAACGGAGTAATGCAAAATATCGCTATTGAAGATACAAAAATCACCTATGTGGGCACGGAAATCCCTACAGGCTATGAAGATGCTGATGTTGTGGATGGCAAGGGTAAGCTAGCCACCGCAGGTATGGTGAACACCCATGGTCATGTTTCTATGACGTTGCTACGCAGCTATGCGGATGATATGGCCCTTATGGATTGGTTAGAAAATAAGATTTGGCCTATTGAAGCTAAAATGGATGCCAACGACATCTATTGGGGCGCTATGCTGGGCATTGTGGAAATGCTCAAGGGCGGTACTACCTGCTTCGCGGATATGTATTGCTTCATGGAAGATGTGGCCAGAGCTTGTCTCGAGACGGGTATTCGTGCTAATCTGTGCCGTGGCCTTATCGGTGTAGCTCCTGATGCTGATGTGAAGTTGGCCGAAAATGATGTGCTAGCCGAAAACTGGCAGGGTGCAGGTAACGGCCTTATTCGCGTTACCTATGGTCCTCATGCTCCCTATACCTGTCCCATACCTTACCTAGAGAAGGTTATTAAGGCTGCGGCAGACCATAAAGCAGAAATTCAGATGCATTTATGTGAAACCAAATTCGAAGTAGAAAGCTGCATCAAGGAGCATGGTGTTACTCCCATTAAGCTTATGGATAGCTTAGGCATGTTCGAGCTTGGCACTATAGCTGACCATGCGGTGCATCTTACTGAAGAGGATATGGAGCTTATGGCTGCGAAAAAAGTGCGCGTAGCTCATAATCCGCAGAGCAATTTGAAGTTAACTAGCGGCATCGCTCCCGTTGCCAAAATGCTGGAGAAGGGGATTTGCGTAGGTCTTGGTACCGATGGCGCTTCCAGTAATAATAATCTGGATATGCTGGAGGAGTGCCGTGCGGCAGCCATGTTACATAAGGCAACTACTTTTGATCCGTTGGTGGTACCAGCTGCAAAGGCTTGGGAAATGGCCACTGTTGATGGAGCCAAGGTCTTGGGCTTTGAAAACTTAGGCAAGCTGGAGGCAGGTCAATTGGCTGATCTCGTGCTTTGGGATACCCATAAGCCCTATTGGTATCCTCGTCATAACAAGTTATCCCAGCTTGTATACGCAGCCAACAGCAGCGATGCTGATACCGTTATCGTAGCAGGTAAAAAGGTACTGGAGGGCGGCAAGCTCTTAACCTTTGATGAAGAAAAGATTTATGCTGAAGCTCAGGCCTGTGCTGAGCGTCTTGTTAATAAATAAGCTTCTTATGTAAGAAGTAAATTCAGGAGGAGAATTATGGCAAAAATCCTTAGTAAAGAACTTATTGCTC
>SFCN01000042.1 GCA_004558595.1 Phascolarctobacterium sp.
CAGTCGAATCCCGGGCATGGCATATGTTTTCGTAAAGGCCTTTAATATGATTAGCTCAGGATATTCGGCCAATAAATCCTTCATGCTATAGGCCTTATCCTTGCTGACAAAATCCATGAAGCATTCGTCAACTAAGAGCTTTGCCCCAAGGGCACGACATTTATTGAGGGCTCTTTCAAGCTGGAAACGGTCCATCAGTTGACCGGTGGGATTATTGGGATTGCAAACCACTACCAAATCAACACGGTTAGTAATCTTACCAATCAAGCCCTTGCCAGGAATAAAAGACTCATTCTCCTTGAGCTCGCAATAATTAATAGCGCATTTAACTGAACGCAGCGCTTTTTCATAATCAGCAAAGGTGGGCGCCAATAAAACAGCCCGTTTAGGCTTTAAGGCCAAGGCCAAACGGAACAATACGTCGGCAGCGCCATTGCCAAAGAAAAGATATTCCGGCTGCACACCCAAGAAATCCGCCGTGGCTTTAGTAAGTCTGCGACAGAAGGGATCCGGATAATTAACGCAGCCCTTTAAGGCGGATTTAACCGCCTCCTTCACACCCAAGGGTAGGCCAAGAGGGTTGATATTAGCAGAAAAATCCACAAAGCGTTTACCATCTGCAGTTGTTTCCTGACTATAGATGTCACCGCCATGTTCATATTTATACATCATGTCACCCACAATCATTTAAAAATAGCTGCAAACGAAATAAATCGCAGAAAATAAAACTAAACATAGAACTGCTGTTACATACAGCAAATTATTGGTCTTAACTATATCCTCAGGGCATACAGGGCGAATATCATCACCGATGGTATCCTTATGCACCAGCTTGCCAAAATAAAAATGGTCACCGCCCAGTTGAATGTTCAAGGCACCGGCTGTTACTGATTCAGTCATGGCTGAATTGGGACTGAGATGATTATAGCGGTCACGCCAGAAAACCTTCCAAGCGTTCTTGCCATCCAGCCCTAAAAGAAAGGCAGCTACAATCATGACCAAGCCCGTAATACGAGCAGGAATCAGGTTAGCCAAATCATCCAGCTTAGCAGCGCAGCGACCAAAATAGAGGAATTTATCGTTCTTATACCCCACCATGGAGTCCATGGTGTTAATACCCTTGTATAAGAAGGACAAGGGTACACCGCCCAAAAACATATACAGCATGGGAGCGATAATGCCATCAGCAGTATTTTCAGCTACGGTTTCTACTGCTCCCTTAGTAATTTCTTCCTCATCCAGATTTTGAGTATCACGACCCACAATCCAAGAAAGCTTTACTCTGGCATCGGCTAAGTCCTGCTTGTGTAAAGCATCGTATACCTTCATGCTTTCATCGCGTAAGCATTTAGTCGCGAAAATCTGGTAGCACATGATGGTCTCCAAGGCAAAGGCCAACCAAGGGCTAACCATAGCAGCAGCCAACAGAATTGCCATGGGTACGACGAAGGAGATAACAAGCACGATTATCACCATCAAGGCACCGCCTACCAGCAAGGCCGTCTTGTTAGGCGCTAGCTTGGGACGCAGATTACGCTCTAAAAAGCCAATCAGATTACCGATTAAACAAATAGGATGGGGTAACCAATGTGGGTCGCCAAATATTAAATCTAAGATAAAACCGCCAATAATAGCAGCCAAATGTAGCATACACCTTTACCCCTTTTACTTATCCTTGCCAGAATTTTTAGCAGCATAAGCATAGCAATGCTGCACGAAGCTGCGGGCAAAATCAGGATTTCCCCACAGATGAATGTGCGGATAGCCCGCATACATAGTAGCGTTGGCCGTAGCGCATTCCCAGCTGCCGCGTCCACTGGCCTTGGCAGCTATAAAGCTACGACCATTATTAGTGCTATCGGAATAATGGAACTCATGTCCATTAATCTTGCCTCCGGCAGGACACAGCACATTGTCCTCTTGAGCCGTTAAATGCACATAACCAAAGCGAGTAAGCTTTTTCGTCATGGCTGTTTCGCCAGGAATAGCACCTACCCAAGGGAATACATCTTCTCCCTCTCGATAGCCCTCCAACAAGTACATGAAGCCACCGCATTCCGCAAAGCAAGGCATACCGCCTAAAATAGCGGTCTTTACGTCCGTACGCATGGATTCGTTGTTCGCCAAGGCTTGGGCATATAGCTCGGGATAGCCACCGCCCAGAATGATGCCGTTGCAATCCTTCGGCAAATGGGCATCATTAACAGGGCTAAAGGGTACCAATTCGGCTCCCAGCTCGCTTAACAAATCTAGAGCATCCTGATAATAGAAGCAAAAGGCCTTATCCTGAGCTATAGCTACTCGCACCTTCTCGCTACCTACCTGTTCAAGGCATACAGGCTCATAGCTTAGGGGCTCAGCCTTAGCAGCAACCTCCAGCAAGGCATCCAAATCGATGGACTTAGCAGCCTGGGCCGCCAAACGCTCCACGATTTGCTGTAGGTCGCCGATTTCCTCAGCAGTAACTAAGCCCAAATGCCGACTCTCAAAATTACAGTCCTGCATAATGGGAAAATAGCCTAAAAGCTTCACACCAGCTTCTTGCTCAATTACATCCTTATAAAAAATGTAACTCATGGGATTAACATTATTCAAAATGGCGCCCACAATATGACTATCCGGACGAAAATCCTTAAAGCCCTTAATCATTGCGGCAATGGATAAGGCGGCTCCCTTACCGTTAACCACCAGCACCACCGGTGTATCGCAGGCGCAGGCCAGCTCATAAGCACTGGCCTCAGTGGTCTTGCCCATACCATCATAAAAGCCCATGGCGCCCTCGAACACGGCCACATCGGCCTTGGCTGCGTTTTTCGCAACCAGCATCCGTGCAGTGTCCTTGCCCAGCATAAACAGGTCCAAATTGCGGGACTTAGCACCGATAACTCTAGAATGGAACATTGGGTCAATATAATCAGGACCGGATTTAAAAGCAGCAACGTTAAGGCCCTTTTCCATAAGAGCCTTCAGTAATCCGCAAACTAGAGTAGTTTTGCCCGTGCCGCTACCCGGGGCGCTAATCATAAAACGAGGCAGCTTCATTTCAGCCATGTTAATCTTCCTTCTTCAAAGCAGTCATTACATAAACGGGATTTTGCGCCATCATCAAATTATAGTGTCCCAAATGCTTACTGCGAGCCACAAATACATTGACGATTTCCAAGGAGTAATCCTCATGCTCCTTGTAATAATTAGCAACCTCAGCCAGCGTTTCCACAGTGATGGCATTGATTACTATCCGGCACTTGCTATTTTTAGCATAAATGACATCCAGCATTTGGCATAAATCGCCACCGCTGCCGCCAACAAAAACACAATCAGGAGCGGGCATGCTTTGGATATTTTCTAAGGCCTCACCGGCCACAATCTCCAAGTTTTCCACTCCAAAAAGAGCCTTATTCTTACCCAAGAGCTCCACAGCCAAGGGATTACGCTCAAAGGCCCACACCCTGCCCTGCTTAGCAATTAAGGCAAGCTCAATGGAGCAGGAGCCGGTGCCGGCGCCAATATCGTAAATTAAATCCGTAGCCTTGGGTGCTAGCTTGGACATGGATACGCTGCGCACCTCCTGCTTAGTCATAGGTACCTTGCTACGCAAGAACAAATCATCACTAAGCCCGTGCACTGTGGGTACAAAGCCGCTAGCCTCAGGATTCAAAATCATCATCACAGAAAGGGAGGGAAATTCCAAGGCGCTAATTTCCGCTGCGCTACCGCTAGTGATTTTTTCCTCAGGATAGCTTAAGTTTTCTCCCACATAGACCTGAACCTGACCTAGGCCGTGGTCGCAAAGCTGCTGGCACAGTCTTTGCGGTGAGTTGTCCCCACCGGTCAGAGAAAAGACCTTGGTGTTATGAGCCACAGCGGCAACAAGGTTTTGTTGCCGACCATGCATGCTGACGATTTTAGCATCATCCCAGCTCATGTTCAAAGCGCTGGCGAAATACACTAGGCTACTAATGCCAGCATAGCGCTTCACAGCGCAGTCTGGCAGCTTGCCGCAGATTGTTTTAGCCAAGCTAAAAAAGCCCACGTCCCCGGAAACCAGCACTGCCAGCTGGTCCTGTTCAGGATCAGCTGCAGCTGCGATAGCAGCGATTTCCGCAGTCTTAATTGTATCATATACCTTTTTGTCGGCTGCTTGAAAAGCAGCCAGCATTCTTTTATCGCCAATGAGAATATTGCTTTGCTCAATGGCTTGGCGTGCAGCACCGGTAAGTAAGTCAGGATTACCAGGACCGATGCCCACAATATTAACTCGTAACATGGGAAAACTCCTCTTGCAACAATGTTACTATTTCACTGAGCCCTGCACCAACCTCTTCGCCAGCACGGCCTATGACAATCAGCTTGGCTCCGGCCTCCGCCGCAGCTGCTACCTTCTCGTCAAAGCCTCCTGCCTTACCGGAATCTTTGGTCACCATGAATTTGCTGCCATACTTTTTAAGCATGGCAATATTTAAATCCTTGGCAAAGGGACCCTGCATACAGATAATGTTGGCAGGCTTATAGCCCAGCTCCAGCGCGCTTTTCAAGCTGCTTTCCATGGGTAGGATGCGCAGAGCGATACGCTCAGCATAATCCTTTACTCCGGTAAAATCGGGCAAATTCTTACTACC
This sequence comes from Phascolarctobacterium sp., assembly GCA_004558595.1. Lineage (GTDB taxonomy): Bacteria > Bacillota > Negativicutes > Acidaminococcales > Acidaminococcaceae > Phascolarctobacterium_A. The sequence goes on from SFCN01000042.1 coordinate 4,620, forward strand.
TGTGGTCAGGAAAATATTCCCCTCCAAATGGTTCAACAGCTCCACTGCCTCACCAAAATCATGGACAGTAATATAATCCCCCGCCTCACCCTGAGGACGTACCAAGCGCAGGTATTTACAATTTTCCTCGGTGCAGGCCTGCTGCACCGTAGCAGTCACCACGGTAGCGTAAGGATGGGTTGCATCCACAACGTATTCAGGCTGCTTTTCTTTCAGAAAAGCTTTCATGGCAGCTAAATCCATACGCTCAGCCATGACAATAGTATTATCCTGAGGCTCAATCAAGGACGCTCCATACTCGGTGGCTACGCTCACATAAAGCTGCACGGGTAAGCCCGCCAGCTCCTTTATGAGCCTACGCCCCTCGCTGGTGCCACCAATAAGCCAAATTACCGGCTTCATGCCAGTCTGTAACCACGGGGAGTTACTAAACGACCGTTAATAACCTCGGTTTGGGTATTGCCAATGATAACAGTGGAGAACATATCCACTTCCTTATCACGCAGCTCTGCCAAGGTAGTCAGCTCATAGGACTGACCTTCACGGCCGATATTACGCACAATACCAGCGGGAATGGTACCCGGTTGATTTTTCAGCATAATATCACAAGCCTTTTGCAGGTAGTCATGACGCTTGAAGCTGGAAGGATTGTAGAGGCAGATGCAAAAATCTGCTTTAGAAGCGCAATCCAGGCGTTTTTCAATCTTTTCCCAGGGAGTAAGCAAATCGCTCAGGGAAATCAGGCAGAAGTCGCTGATTAAGGGAGCACCCAAAACGGCTGCACCTGAGCAAGCGGCGGTGATGCCGGGAACAACCTCAATATCAACCTCAGGATGGTCCTTAGCAACCTGGCACATAATGCCAGCCATACCATAAACGCCGGCGTCGCCACTGGAAATCATGGCTACGGTCTTGCCCTTCAGAGCTTCATCCAGAGCCAGCTTGCAGCGGTCAACTTCCTTACGCATGCCGGTGGAAAGGAATTCCTTCTCGGCAAAATCTTCTTTAATCAGGTTTACATATACGTGGTAGCCGGCGATTACATCGCAGGACTTCAGAGCGTCATAGGCTCTCTTGGTCATTTGCTCCACGCCACCGGGGCCCAAGCCCACAACATATAATTTGGACATTCTCATGCCTCCTACTTCTTATTTTTTGAGACCTGTATGCTGAAAATCTAGCACCAAATCCTCTACCGCAATGGCCAACGTTACACCATTACGACTGGTTTTTCTTAAAGCAAGTCTTCCGCAGTTAGAATCCCTAACGGCGCTACGCTCACACACATTGCTGACCCCGACCACACTTTGCACGAAGGCTGAGGGAGTGAAATCCCCCTCCAAGGCATTTAGCTCATCGGCACTGTAAAAGTGAGCCGGGAAATTATATTTTTCGGCAAAGGCCAGAAGACCCTGCTCATCCTTTTTTAAATCAACGGAAGCTATACCGGCTATACTGCGCTTGTCTAAATCCATACGCTCTAGCTCCGGTAGCACCAGCTCTTCGATCCTTTCCAAGGGGGTATTACGCTTACAGCCAATGCCCAAATGGACGATTTTCGGCAATAAACGTACTGTAGCGCCTCTGAAGGGCTGTAGCCTTGAGCTTAGGGTAATGGCCATACCTATGGGCAGACTTCCGTTGAACTCCACCTGCTTTGGTAGGGCTCCTTGAACCTCGAAGCCTGCATCAAGATAAAGGCCTACACGCTCGCCAGCTACTAGCGCGGCCGCAAAATCCTTAGCCGCTTTTAAAGAGCAAAGCACCATGTTATTGCGCGCCGCCCACTCATCCACTGCGAATAAACCATTCACATCTGTAGCCGTGGTCACACAGGCCGTAGCATCTAAAGAAGCTGCTAAATAGCGAGCCATCTCATTGGCTCCACCAATATGTCCTGCCAGCAAGGGTATTACAAAATTTCCCTGTTCATCAAGAGAAAGCACAGCTGGGTCTGTCAGCTTGCTATTAATGTAAGGAGCAATAGTGCGTACAGCTATACCCACAGCACCTACAAATACCAGCAGCTGACAACGAGAAAAATCCTGGCCACAGGCCACCTTATGATCAGGCAGCAGCGGCGCAAGGCCTGCCTGCTCCGCATATTTGGCCACGATTTTATTGCTAACACCATAGCCCAGCTTCTCCAATACTGCAGCTACCCTTTTACTTAGCTGGGCTCCCCGCAGCGAAAAGGAATAAATTGCCGCTTCCATAGTAATTATTTAACCTCAGGCTTTAAATCCAGCTTGCTGGGGTCCGCTTCACGGAAGCCGTGAGCGAAGGTAGGATTATACAGCTCGCTGCGGTCGTATTCGTTACCCAAGAAGCCGCCCACGGTAATCAGAGCCGTCTTGTTGATGCCATACTTAGCTGCGCTTTCAGCCAAGGTACCAACGGTGCAGTGCACAATTTTTTCATCAGGCCAAGAAGCCTTGTAAACGATTGCAGCAGGAGTTTGGGCAGTATAGCCACCCTTAATGAGCTCGCTGGAAAGCTTTTCCAGCATGCCAGCGCTCAAGAAAATAACCATGGTTGCATGATGAGCTGCGTAATCGGCAATCTTTTGGCGAGGCGGTACGGGAGTACGACCCTCCATACGAGTAATAATTACGGATTGGCTCACGTTGGGCAGAGTATACTCAGCCTTCAGCGCAGCTGCTGCTGCACAGAAGGAGCTTACGCCCGGAACGATTTCGTAGTCCAAATTGTAACCACGCAGCAGATCGATTTGCTCACGGTGAGCACCATAAACGCTGGGGTCGCCAGTGTGCAAACGTACAACCAGTTTACCGGCTTGGGCTGCGGGAACCATAGCAGCAATAACCTCTTCCAAGGTCATGTGAGCACTGTTCATGATCACGCACTCAGGCTTGCAGTATTTCAAAAGATCGGGATTAACCAAGGAGCCAGCATAGATGCACAGGTCGCATTTTTCCAGCAATTCCTTACCCTTAACAGTAATTAAATCAGCAGCACCGGGGCCTGCACCAATAAAATAAATCATTATTTATCAAACTCCTTTTCTTTAACCAGAATAACAGAGAAATAGCTGCTAGCCGGATCAATCTCTTCCAAATCATAGTAAACCTTTTCACCGGGAAGACCGCAACGTTCAACCATACCAGCATTCTTAATCAAGCCCTTTTCGCGGAGCTCATCCCGCACACGACCGATTTCACTGGCGGACTTCATCAAAACCTTATTGCCAGGACCGTCCAAGAATTTAGAGGACTCTTTATAGCTGCCAGGCAATACAATCAAGGGTTCCGCTCTTTCGCAGAGGGATGTGTTCAACTTAGCAGCAACAGCGCAAATGGAGGTTACGCCTGCGACAAGCTCAGCATCGTAGCCATCAGCCAAAACCAGCTTATGCACATAAATGCAGGTTGCATAAACAGTGGGGCAGCCCAGGGTAATAAATACCACATTTTTGCCCTCGTCCAAAAGCTTTTCAATAGCATCTGCGCCCTCGCGGTGCGCCTTATCCATTGCAGCCATATCCTTGGTCATGGGCATATAAATCATAACCTGTTCTTTTTCATCCAGATTTATAATATTATTAACGATTGCTTTAGCTGTTAAAATACCGTTATCGCCCTGGGGAATAGCAACCACATCGCATTCCTTCAACAGACGTACAGATTTTAAAGTCATCAATTCCGGATCCCCGGGGCCGATACCAACACTATAAAGCTTTCCTCTCATTATTTACTCTCCTTTTTCTTGTGTAATTGGATTAAAGCATCTGCATGCTCGGTCTTGCCCAAAATGCCGTAGACATTTGAAAACATGAAAGCCGCAGTTTTTATTTTACCATGCACTCTATGCTGCATGTAAAAATCGATTTTTTGTGTAACCTGCTCCATCACAGGCTCAAAAAGCTGTTCCCGCTTCAGAATTTTCGTAACCTCATCAGTGGTCAAGCAGCCATAAATTTCTTTGCCCACCTCTACGGACGCGCCATGGAACATGGCCTGCAAGGCAAAGAGCTCTGTGCGGCAGTCCGCATATTTGGAGTGAGTATTCATCACACCCTGGGCCAGCTTCACCAGCTTACCACTGTGGCCTATGAGCAACAGCGTCTCAAAGCCCAAATAAACAGCATAATCTAAGAGTTCGCCCACAAAATTACTGCAGGTTACTGCGCCCTCTAAATCAAGCTGCATTACATCACGAGTAAAGTCTTCGCCATAATTACCGAAGAACACCAACAAATCCTTGTTGCCTCTTGCCTTTTGCGCCCTCATCTCCACATACATGGTTTCAATGAGCGCTTTCTCACTCATGGGCTCCACGATTCCGCTGGTTCCCAGAACAGAAAGACCGCCTATAATGCCCAAGCGGGGGTTAAAAGTCTTTTTGGCTATTTCCACACCCTCAGGTATAGAGATAGTCACCATGAGCCCATCAGTATAGCCGGTCTGCTCCATCACAGAGCTTACTTCGCTAGTAATCATGCGCCTGGGGGTTGGGTTAATAGCGGGTCCCCCCACAGCACAGGCCAAGCCTGGCTTTGTTACCCTACCCACGCCCACACCACCTTCGATGTGTACGCCGGGTTCCGCAGTCCTTTCCACCTTAGCAAAGACTAATATTCCATTTGTATCATCCGGATCATCACCGGAATCCTTGCGAATAGCGCAGCTTACATAATTCTCAGCCAGCTCCACCTGCAAAGGCTCTAGGTTCAGCGTAATGCCCTTGGGCGTGTCAATACGCACGCTATCCACGCGTTCGCCTGTAAGCAGCATGGTGGCTGCTGCCTTGGCTGCCGCTGTGGCGCAGCTACCTGTGGTGTAGCCACAGCGTAGGTTTTTTCCCTGTGAAAATTGATATTCCTCCACAGCAACCTCCTTTACATGCTAATCTTATCTAAGAAAGCATCTCATTTATAAGAAAAGACTTCTGCCGAATCCAGCAGAAGTCACAAAGACAGAATTAACTAAAGACGACCATGACAGAAAATAGTAGAATTTAGCCAACCAACTGTCTCCATCACCCGTGGATTCAGAGTAAGGCATAGGCTGGTTGCTGACTTAGGCTAGCAGCCTGCACAGCGGCGGGACCGTAGGATTGATATCCTCTTACCATCGAGACACACTTAACCTATACCAATAGCTAGTGTCATTATAGCATAGTACGGGGCAAATTCCAATACCCTTAGGAAAAAATCTTAATGTTACTAGGAATGATTCTCATGATCTTAGGAATTTTATAATGAAACTAAATAGTATATATTATTATAATCTGACAATTTATTAGTAGCTAAAAAGAGCTCGGACCATAATCCGAGCTCTCGAAAATCACTATTATTTCGCTTTTTTCAGGAACTTTTCGTACATAGCATGGTCTTCGGCCATCATCTTATCAGCCTCATCACCAATGATGCAGGTGGGGTCGATGCCCTGCTTCATGAAATAATCCTTGAATTCCTTGGATTCGCAAACCTTCTTAGCTGCATTGCGCAATACGTCCAGCTTGTCCTTAGGAGTATTTTTAGGAGCAACCAAAGCAGCCCAAGCACGGACGGTCATGTTATGACCCAGCTCCTTAAAGGTAGGAACGTTGGGATAAATTACGCTACGGCTACCAGCCATAACAGCCAAAATCTTCAGGTTACCAGCGTCAACCTGGCTTTTGAATACGGAGGGATCAGCCAAGGTAGCATCGATATGTTTACCAGCCAAAGCAGCAGCAATATCGGCAGATCCTTTCGGATAAGGAACATGCTTAAATTGTACGCCGAACTCTTCCTCGAAGGACAGAGCTGCAATATGCCAAATTGCGCCTACGCCGGAGTTACCCATCTTGATTTTGCCGGGATTGGCTTTAGCGAATTTAACGAATTCATCAACACTGTTGTAGGGAGCTTCCTTAGGCACAATGAGAGCTGCGGGGGCAGCGATGGGTGCGCAAATGGCAGCGTAATCCTTATAAGTGTTCTTGCACTTACCTTGATGGGGGAACATAGCCAGCTCCACAGTAACCATACCCAGAGTATGACCATCAGCCTTGGCATTGGCAGTTTCTACCATGCCAGTTACACCGCCGCCATCAGGCTTATTCACAGGCACAAATTTGGAACCCTTCAGTTCTTTCTCCATGAATTGGATTAAACCGCGAGCAGAGGTATCAGTGCCACCGCCGGGAGCCTTGGGAATAATAACAGAAATATCACCATCTGCGGGATAAGCAGCCTTTTTGCTGTCACCGCCGCAGCCGGTGAGCATCACAGCCATGGTCAGCATAGCCATGAGCACAACTAAGATTTTTTTCATCTTTACACATCTCCTTGTTAAAGATTTAATAAACACTCCTACCCTCTTGGCCCCGTCCACGACCCAGAGAGCAAGCATCGTAACTACAATTATTGTACCATATATTACATTGAGCGTAAACTACTTTTTATACAGATTTTTCTGAGAGTGTTACTATGGCAATATTCTCCCGATTATATGTATAGCTTATATATACCCTGCCATCATCTGCGATAATGGCAGGATAGGAAAATTCCCCTGGATTAGTTTCTAAGTCGAGAAGCTTTTGCCAAGTATATCCGTCGTCCTCGCTAATAAAAAGGCTTAGAGGTGAACGCATACCCCAATTAGCTGCTACAGGATTGCACACTAAGAGCAGTCTTCCATCGCCCATGGTCACTAAATCCAAGCCACTATTATTATTGGGTAGCTTTAGGGCGTAGGCTGCGCTCCAGTGTTCGCCATCGTCCTCACTATCGGCTCTATACACAAAGCCCTCGCTACTGCGCAGCAGCATATGCACGCTGCCGCCCTTAGCGGCCGGGCTTTGCCACAGACTGGGCTGGATAACACCCCGCCCGTAAAAGGATTGGGGGCTGACAGCAATATCGCTCTCAGCAGTCTTCTCTCCCTGCTGATACTGTAAATTATCAATCCTTACGGGCGTTGATTTACGCCAGCTAAGACCCTCATCCTCACTGATGTCCGCAAAGGCTTCCCAAAGACCGTGCTCCGTGGAACCACCGGCCAGGATGCGACCGCTGGCCAATCTTATGGGCTTATTACGCACGGGGCCTCTCCCGCCGCTTACATCACCTGGCACCAGCTCCGCTGGTGCGCTCCAGCTTCTTCCATCGTCATGAGAAGTCATCACCATGGTACGCCAGCTAGCAATTTGCTGGCCTTCCTTATAAAACAAGTGTAGGGCTCCGTTCTGAAGGTAAAACAACACCGGATTCCAATTAGCGCTAGCCCCTTCAGCCAGCTTCACCGGTTCAGTCCATACACCACCATGGGTATTATCCCTGCGAGCTCCATAAATAGCCACGTCGGCTTCGCCCTCGTGGCTGCCCCCGAACCAACAGCACATGAGCCCCCCATCACGCAGCTTCACCAAGGTAGAAGCATGACAAAAAGCCGTGGGTAGTTTATCTAGCACCAATTCCTTATGTATACTAAAATTTGTGCCCATTATACAACCTCCAAATAACTTGTAAACGTGCATCTGCTTTGATTATATTATACTTGGAGCTCATAGGAAAAACAACTCCCCTAGTTATAGTTGTCCACCTAAGTTCTATAATGAGTACTATTTTGCTATAAAAAAGCACCCCATGAGGACTCTTATCTAGAAATCCTCCAGGGGATGCAATTAGCTTGTATAAATTTTTAAGAAAAGATTGTTACTTTTTATCTCTAACGAAAACTACTTCTTTCGGACCCTCGTTCACTGCGTCCTCGGGAATAATCACATCATCAAAGCTGATACCACGAGTATGCAGGGTGTGATTCCATTCATGCTCATTGCGATGCCACCAGCCAAGGGCAGTAATAGGAACCCAGCTATAGATGAAAAGCGGATACAAAAGCAGGTAAAGCCAAGACTTCCAGGAAGCGCGAATTTTCCACAGCACGGCAACCGGAAAAATGTACTGACCGACACCTACAATCGTCCACACCTCCAAGGGTATGATGGTGTAGAGAATATTGGTATAAAATGGAACGTAGTTGTAAATATAACTGCACAGGATGAAGAAAGTAGAAATCAGGAGGAAATAAGGCTGAATCAAATTTACAGAGCAATCTAGCATCACGATATTCCTCGTCCTGATAGCCTTTTTAATCATGGGCCACAAATATCTATCCGCCACATCAAAATGTCCCTGAGACCAACGCTTACGCTGATGCCATGTTTGCATAAAGGTTAACGGCTTTTCATCATAAATAATAGCGTCATGAGCCCAAGTAGTAGGAATATTTTCCATCATAGCCTGAATGGTGAATTCCATATCCTCGGTAAGGCAGGTTGCACGCCAGCCATAGCGCTTCAACACCTCCGTATCGAAGCACATACCCGTACCACCTAAGCAGCAGGACAAACCCATATTATACTTAGCCAAGCTCCATACATGGTTCACAATCCAGAAGGAAATAGCAAAAACACCACTGACCCAGGTATCTGTTGGATTCTTGGCATCAATATAGCCCTGGATAATGCGTTCACCATTACAGAGACGACTATTCATCTCCTTTAAGAAATCTAGATGGACAAGATTATCCGCATCAAAAACGCAAACTGCGTCATACTTTTTCTCAAGCTTAAATAAACGCTCAAACATCCAGGCCAAAGCAAAGCCCTTGCCCTTGCCTTCCTCGCTAAAGCGCTCGTAGACAATGGCGCCAGCCTTGCGGGCCACAGCGGCAGTGTGGTCATCACAATTATCGGCCACCACAAAAATATCATACAAAGCGTCATTGTAATTCAAACGACGCAAATTATCCACCAATTGAGCAATAACCCTTTCCTCATTATGAGCGCAGGCAATGAGGGCGAAGGTTTTGCTTTCATCATATATCTTGACTTCCTTTTTCTTTCCGAACAGTCCGAACCAAGAAACAAAGAAATAATACAGAGTAAAAAATATAATCAAAAGCTGCAAAGGTATCATGACTATATCAAAAACAGTATACATCAAAAATCTCCTTTACTCCCAATGATTGCTAGAATTGCTTTAGTAGTCACTAAGGGGTTAAATATTTATTTATTTTTGCCAGTGGCAGCGCGATAAACATGGTTAATAATACCGGCGATGGTATAAGTAAACATGGAGATAAAGGGCCAAGCGCCGGGACGATTATAGAGCATTCCTACTCCAATCACTAAGGCGATGATAACGGGAATGCGGTACATAGGATTACCCTTGCCCTTAAAATCGGGGAATTTAACCTCGCTGTACATAATTACAGCGATAACAAGAGTCATGAGAGCAGTAACATAAACGCTGAAGCTATAGCCGCTAAGCACATAGGCAGCCAAAAAGCAGGCACCTGCGGGAATGGGCATACCCTGGAAATAGCCGTGCACCACACCCGTATTGCAATTAAAGCGTGCCAATCGCAGGCAACCGCCCACTGCAAATAAACCTGCAATAACCTGACCCAAGAGTCCCAGCTCCTGCAGACCAAATTGATAAATCATTATGGCCGGAGCCACGCCGAAGGAACACATATCGCAAAGAGAGTCCATTTCCTTGCCGAAATCGCCACCGCCCACGCCTAAGGCACGAGCAGCGCGCCCATCCAGAGAATCGAAAATAACGGCAATAACGATGAACAAGGGAGCATGGAAAAAATCACCCTCGATAGTTTTAAAAATAGAAAGCACGCCAAAAATCAAGCTGGCAGAGCTAATACTGTTGGGAACAAGACGACGATAATTCATGCTTTTATCCTCCCCACTACAGTGACACCACCTACTACGGATTGACCCTTTTTTACGCAAATCTCCACATTGCGAGGCACAATCAGCTCGGTGCTAGAGCCAAATTTAATCATGCCATAGGTCTCACCCTGCTGCAGCTGGTGACCAACAGTTACCCAAGAAACAATGCGACGAGCTAAAAGGCCTGCTACCTGAATAACCAAAAAGCGGATGCGACCATTGTCAATGCCCACTGCATGGCGTTCATTTTCAAAGGAGGCAGATTTCTCATAGGCTGGCACAAACTGACCACAGGTGTAGCGTTGATATTTAATTTCGCCGTCCAAGGGACTGCGATTAGTATGTACATTGAAGACGGAAAGGAAAATCGTGAGCTTTAAAGCAGGCTCATTTAAATATTCGTCATCATAGATTTCCTCCACGCCCATAACAGTGCCATCAGCAGGAGAATACAAAATATTGGGGTCATAGGGCATACTGCGGTGAAAATCCCGAAAGAAATAGGCGAAATACACGGCCAAAACTACGGGAATCACAGCCCAATAGGCACCAAAGAGCAAGTACACAATGGCAGCCACAACTAATGAAGCTATAATAAAGGGATAACCCTCTTTTACAATAAACATAAACATCCTCGCTTTCCTGTGTTGTCAGTGGGACATATTTTTTACAGATACATACAAAAAGTGATGGAAGCCTTGGATAAAGCTCATTCCATCACTTTATTATAATACAGCTTATGGTTTTTGTCCACGGTAAGCGTTAAATTCTTAACAAAAAATTAAGTTATTTGCTACCAGAAAAAATCACCTTTAACGCGAACTTAGGCAGGGCCAACATCCTCATGAAGCGGCTGGGCTGCTTATAAAGGCGGAACGCCCACTCCAAGGATGCATCCTGCATCCATTTAGGTGCCCTTTCCATCTTACCGGCCAGTACATCGAAGCTACCCCCGATACCCATCAAAATACGGGGCTTGAGCTCCTCTCTATGAGCTAAAATCCACCTCTCCTGCTTAGGAGCTCCAAGAGCTACAAAGAGCATTTCTGCGCCGGACTGATTAATCGCTTCTATGATAGCAGGAACATCGGCGTCAGTGAAATAACCATTGTGGCAGCCCACAATCTTTACCCCAGGATACATTTCCTCGCTCTTGGCCTTAGCAGCCTCCGCAATACCGGGAGAACCACCGAAAAAATAAGCCTTATAGCCCTTCTTCGCTGACAAAGCCAATAGTTGATTATATAAATCAAAGCCAGCCACTCGCTCCGGCACCTTGTAGCCCAAATGACGTCCGGCCCACACAGCTCCTGCTCCATCCGGAAGCACAAGCTCCGCTTTCTGGCTGATAATACTATTATAGGCGGCGTCCTCTTGGCACATCATGATGATTTCCGCATTGGCCGTAACAACGAAGGTTTGCTCCCCTGCCAGCATACGCTGCTCTAAGGAATCCACAGCCTGCTTCATGGTCATAGGATGCACAGGCACGCCCAAAATTTTTATTGGCTCTATCATACTCTAGCCTCACTTTAATCTTGCTTTTTCTCGTCTTTATGGTGTTTATTGAATATAAGCCTTCAAAACATCGCTATGCTTATCGAGGCACAAATATTTATAAACAGGTCGACCTACGGAGCCACGATGTAAATCAAGCTTTAACAAATGCAGTGATTTTAAAAACTCTAAATATTTACGAATGGAAACTCGGGAAATGCCAACCTTAGCAGCCACTTCCTCGGTGGTAAACATGCCCTCCATCTGGCAAATGCTCTGCCACACAGTGGACAAGGTATTCTTGTCCAAGCCCTTGGGCAAGCTCACAGCTACCTGTTCCTCACGCAGGATAATGGTTTGGTCCAGATCGGACTGCTCAATAATGCTTTGCTCGGAGACGATGTGATACCGCTTCATATAATTATTTAAGGCCAAATTAAAACGCTCGAACTCAAAGGGCTTAATAATGTAGTCCACAGCCCCTAACCGTAAAGCCTGTTTAATCTTGTCCTTATCATTGGCAGCGGATACGATAATCACGTCCACGTCGTAGCCACGCTCCCTAATCTTGGCTAAAAGCTGGAGGCCATCCATGGTCGGCATAAAAATATCCAAAATCAACAAATCATAGGATTTTTTCCCCAGAAGCCTTAAAGCCACATCCCCGTTATTAGCAATATCACAGAGCTGGAAGCCCTTTATCTGACTCAAATAATGCTCGTGAAGCTGAGCAACCATGGGATCATCTTCAACAACTAGTACATTGATCACGCTAATCTACCTCCTTTTTCACAGGTAATCTAACGGTAAAGACGGTGCCTTCACCTAAGCTAGATTCCACAGAAATAGTGCCATTGAGGCTGTCCACGCTTTGCTTAGCCAAAAATAACCCAAAGCCATGGCCGCTATCCCCCTTGGTACTAAAGCCGCGATGATAGATTTGTTTAATCGTCTCCTCGCTCATGCCTGGACCGGAATCCTCTACCACAATGACAATTTCCTTGTCAAAGTCTAAAATTGAAAGATTGACAATACGCTCCCCATCAAAATTCTTTAAAGCGTCAAAGGCATTTTCAATTAAATTACCGGCGATAAGCACAAGATCGTGCACGGAGGGAACATCAAGATCTCCGTGAATTTCACTCTCTTCCGATAAGGAAAAATCTATGTCCAGCTCACGGCTACGACTGATTTTTCCGAGGATAAAGCCAGAAAGAGTGATGTCCTTTAAACGAGTCACAATGTAGGATACCTCGGACTGCCTGTTATAAGCAATTTCCTTAGTATAATTTTTTAGCTCATCATAAGCCTTCATATCAATGAGGCCCATAATGACGTGCATTTTATTCATAAACTCATGGGTTTGAGCTCTAAGAGCGGTGGCATAATTCTTAAAGCCCGTCAGCTGATTTGCCAATTCTTCAACGACGGACTTCTTGCGGAAGGTTATAACTGCGCCTAAAATACGTTGGCCCCCATCCAAACCCAAAAGTGGTACGGCTGTCATAACAAAGACAGTATTACCAAATTTGATGGACGCATCCGCAAAGCTCCTACCCTCTTTAATAATATCATGCAAGGGCACATGTTTCAAGACATCCATAGCAGATTTACCACATAGGTCATCTGTATCAGCAATATCCGCCTGCTTCAAAAGCATCTTAGCCTCGAAGTTGACCACGGTAATAATACCGTTAGCATTAATATTGATGATACCCTCGCGCACGGAGTTCAAAATAATATTGCGCTCCTGCAGCAAACGAGCAATCTCCTCAGGTTCATAGCCAAAGAGTACCTTTTTGATACCTCCGGCAAGAAAAATAGCACCCAAAATACCAATGACCAAGCCAAAGCAAGTGGTCAACAGCAGGAATAAAACTGCATCAATAGTGGATTTATTGATGATTTCGTCAGAATAGCCTG
>SFCN01000111.1 GCA_004558595.1 Phascolarctobacterium sp.
GGACTTAGCGAATTGCTATCAAAACAGCCTTGAGCTGGCTAAAAAGCACCATTTACACAGCATCGCCTTTTCTGCCATCTCCACAGGCGTGTATGGCTATCCACTAGATGAGGCTGCCCGTATAGCTCTTCTGACCTGTACTCAGTGGCTTAATGCAAACCCTGATTATGGTATGGAAATTACTCTTGTTTGCTTTAACAATGCCGTATTTAAGTCTTACTCAGAGATCATTGAGGCAGCTAAGCATGGCGAACTAGAGGAGTAAGCTCCTTTCCCCATATAACGTATTTAGTATCTTTTTTATAGTCAATAGTAAAACCGATGTCACTACTGTATTAAGTAATAACATCGGTTTTTCTCACTCATAATCAATTAGCTAGCCATAAAACTAGCATTGCGCTTGTACACAGTCCTTACGCATTAATGATACTAGTAAACTTTTCTCTGTTGGCTTCAATAGGTTGCTTACCGCCAACGACGCATAGCAGGCCATCGCTGAGCATATCCTCTACAACCTTCCCCAATGCTTGTAAATCGGCATTTGTTACATGGAGAACCTCATCGCGAATTCTCTGGCGTGTGCTATCAGGTAGATTCTTCAAATACTGAATTGCAGCCTGGTCCAGGCGCATAGTATTGGTCAAAGGCGTATCCATACCGCTAATGGTGCCGATAACATATTTATCCAGCTCACGATTAGAGAATTCCACGGTCTTTAGCCAACTAGGAAGCTGTTTATAAGCCTCCAAGGACTTTGCTAATTGAGGATCACGATAAGAGGCGAATACGCCTAAGCCATTAAGCTCAAAGCGCGCTGTAGCTCCGTATGCGCCTCCCTGAATGCGAATCTTAGTCCACAGGTATTCGTATCTAAGAATGGTCTCTAAAACCTTCATAGAGCCCACATAGCGGTGTCCAAACTTGGCAAAGCTGCCGCCTGCAGCCACATATTGGACCTTACCGGCGGTGGTAATGCCTTCGTTATGGCCTGGCGCAGCCAGAGAAGCCGGTTTATCCACTACCTTAGCATGGGGCAGCTTGATAGCGAAATTCAGGCACTGCTGGCGCACCTCCGCCCTATCCTCCTCATCACAGGAATAGAATAGAGTATACTTGCTTTGCTGGAAGAAGGTCGCTAACAGCTTTTGTAGCTGAGCTAAAACACCCGCTCCCTCGTCAGCAAAATTATCGTAAAGCTTTTTCAAGAATTGATAATAGCTGAATTGATCCTGCTCATTAGCACGAGCGCCTGCTGCTACATAGGAATAAAGGCGGGAAATAGCGATATTTTGTCCACGATTAAAGAATTCGTCATCCCAATCAGTTTTTACCTCGCTTAGAAGCTCTTGGAAGCGCTTCACATCGGTCAAGATGCTTTCCATACCAATAGCCTCAAGCAAATCAAAAACATGGGGCAAATTTTGCAGTAGAGCTTTAGACTTCACGACAAAATAAAGACGATAATCATCAGCATTCTCCGCAGCGGAAATGGCGCGTACATCGAAGGTTACACCACCTGTGTACATAATGCCATAGGTGGACAGCTCCTCATAGGTATAACGCTTGCTATTAAATTTGCCAAGTACATCCGTCAGCAAATAACAAAGAGGCAATTGCTCAGGCGTTACGCTGCTGATATCAAAATACCAGTTAGTATATGCGATTTTATTGGTCTCAGCCGGCACATAAACAAGCCTTTGTAAAGCGCTTCCCTCCTCCAGCTTAGGAATAAGCTCCACCTCTTGGCGGATATCGCTTCGTTTTAAAATGGGAATGGAGGCTCTAGCTTCTTCGCTATCGGGCTCAGCCTGGAGGCGGTGCAGCTCCGCGCATTCAAAGGCATACTGCTCCAGCCGCTGCTGACTCATGCTGGCTTTAATAGAGGCCATTTTTTCCATAGACTTAGCTTGGTCTGCTTCCTCCTTACCCGGCTGGGGCAGCAGGGTAACAATAACCTTGTGAGTATTATCCATTAGATAATTTTCAATAAGGCTCTCGTAGTAATTGGTCTTGAGACCCTTTCGCATGGTCTGTAAAGCCTCTTCGTAGCGCAAGCCCTCAATAGGATTCCCGCCATAGAGCCAATTATCCAGCACACCCAAGCCATAAATTAATCCCTTGGGATAAGGGCCAAAATCTGCCTCACGCAGCTTAAACTCCGTAGAATTTAGGGAAGCCTCTAAAAGCTTTTTATCCAGACCCTTAATGGTTATGTTCTGTAAGGTTTTATAAATAACACTAATAAATCTATCTCTTTGCTCAGGCTCGCTACCTGCTGCGCGAATACTGAAAATGGGCTGCTGCAGACTACCCACATAGCTACCACTAATGTTTTGTCCTACACCAGCTTCAACTAAAGCTCTGCGCAAGGGAGAGGACTCGCTTTCCAGCAGGACGCATTCCAAAAGGCGTAGGGACATACTGGTGAGCGTATCCGTTGCATTGCCTGTAACGATGGACAGCTCATGATAGGTTTTACCCTTGGTATCCTCATTAGCGTCCACAGGGTAATAGGCTTCAACCTCTGCAGTACGCAGTAAAGACTCCTGCAACGGAATTTCACTGTGTACTAGACCGGTTTTTGCGAAATGGCATAGATATTCTTCGTCTAAATAAGCCAAGGTAGTCTCAATATCCATATCACCATAAAGGTAAATAAAGGAGTTTTCAGGGCTGTAATAGGTCTTATGGAAATTTAAAAAGTCCTCCTGAGTCAATTCGGGAATGGCATCTGGATAGCCGCCAGACTCGAAACGATAGCAGTTATCAGGGAAAAGCGCCTTCATGGCCTCGTTTTCTAAAAAGGCATCCGGAGAGGAATAAACGCCCTTCATTTCGTTGTAAACTACGCCATTATAGGTCAGCTCATCCTCAGGAGAATTTAAATTATAATGCCACCCCTCTTGGCGCAGGGTATATTTATTCTCGTAAATTAAGGGATAAAAAACTGCATCCAAATACACATCCATCAAATTGTGAAAATCCTTCTCATTGCGGCTAGCCACAGGATAAACAGTCTTATCAGGATAAGTCATGGCATTGAGGAATGCATCACGGGTAGCAATATTACGTGGCAATACACTCTCATCACCATCCTCATAATAAGCATAGGCATTCTTCACAACCTGACGGGCCGCAGCCTTGAAGAGTTCTATGCGGTTCT
>SFCN01000043.1 GCA_004558595.1 Phascolarctobacterium sp.
TGGGTAAGATTACTACTGCCAATAATCATCGTATAATTGTCTTCTGTTTTTTCGGTAGCATGTTTGTGAAACAGATAGCCTTTAGCATGAAAATTATAATCGGATGTAATTATCTTTAACTCAAGGTTAGGAAAGGCTAACAAACGACGCAAAGCTCTTGGCTCAGTAAAGTTCTGGTATTGAGACGCAAGGATTCTACCCTTAATATTTTTATCCTGTAGCTCTTTCAACGTATCAATAAGGCAAGCAATACCACTATTGGTCACAAAAGCCACAGAAAAGAAAAAATCATCACAGGCTTCTAATTCCAGAGTAAGATTTTCTAGGACCTTAACCTGCTTCTGCTGGTTATTGGTCAAAATCTTAGGCAGAAAACGTTCATCTGTTTCAATATTCAAATCAATAAAGCCCGCCTCTAAATATAAGGCTAATTCGCTACTGTTCACGATTACATGCTCCTACTTGCTAAAGTACTCTTCTAGTTTTTTAACAATAGGCCAATCGGCTGGTGCCCAATCCAAAGTGCACATATCTTCTGGTAGCATCCACTTGGCATCTACGTGCTCTTTCATAACAAATTTAGGATGAGTAAGACTACACAAATAACAATGCATGGTGATAGAAAAATCAGGATATGTGTGATTAATGGTCATGAAATAATCCTCTTCAGCAATGCTAATATCCATATCCATTTCTTCCCTTAGCTCACGCTCCAACGCCGTATGATTGTCTTCACCAGCTTCTATTTTGCCACCAGGAAATTCATATTTATAGCTTACATAGTCAAATTTACCCTTATTACGCTGCATACACAGGATTTTTCCCTCATGCTCAATAATAGCAGCTACAACTTCATAATGCTTCACTTTGCTCGCTCCCTTCGTGATAACTCTATTATACACCGATTTTATATAATTTACAGCAGTTGTGCGAATAGACTGGTCTAAAACTTAATAGAAAAGCTAAAGGAGTCCCCTCTTTCCCACTCCTTTATTTCATTATCAGCCATTGCAATATTATCACATCTATAATAGCGTGAGCAAAAGTGTTCACAGGCTGTCATTGTAGTATACCCCTGCAGCATAGCACAAGGAAAAACACAATCTACTTCTTGACCATTTGCATATGTAAAAACCATAAAAAATCACTCCCGATATAATCTGGCATAATTATACCGGAAAGTATAGCTTTTGTCCGGAGTCATCCCTCCACAAACCACAGCCCTCTAACCTCAAAAATAGCCCGCTCCTGCCCACAAATCCTGCACAGGTAGCGAGTGCCGATCCCACCTGCTCTCAAAGCTGGTGCCTGCCTTACGTCCAGAACCTTATCAATATCAAAACGCCGTCCGTCAGGCCACAAAACTGTCTTCGGCAGCACTTTCCCGTCAGCCTTATGTTCTACTAAAATATCTAAATTGATTTTTGACACGAACATCACGCCCTTTTCTAGAATTTCTGTTTGTTAACATTATAATATGTTCTCTTGTGTTTGGCAAGTGGTAAAGGCCCTTTCTAGTACGATTCGATTAGGTTATTGTATAGGTTTAGCAAAGGTTTTTTAGCAAAAAAAGAAGCAAGTACTGTACATAAAAGCTTCCATACCTTACAATAATAGTGTATCAGCCTGCATATGCTTGCAGGAATAAGTAAGAAATAATTTGCCATTTCACTATACAAAGGAGGATTTTACTATGGGATTAATTAAAGCAGGTATGGGCGCCATCGGGGGCGTACTGGGCGACCAATGGAAAGAGTTTATCTACTGCGAAAGCATGAAGCCCGATGTGCTCGTATCCAAGGGCCAGAAACGTGTTTCCAGCCGTGGCCGCAGCTCTAATACCAGCGCCGAGGATAACATCATCAGCAATGGCTCCACCATCGCCGTTAATGATGGTCAATGCATGATCATCGTGGAAAGCGGTAAGGTAGTGGATATTTGCGCTGAGCCTGGCGAATATGTTTATGACAAATCCACCGAGCCCTCTCTTTTCGCAGAAGGCTTGAACATGGACAGCATCAAGCGCGTCTTCTCGCAAATCGGCAAACGCTTCACCTATGGCGGCGACCCGGGCAAGGACCAAAGAGTGTACTTCTTCAACACCAAGGAAATCATCGGTAATAAATATGGCACCGCCAGCCCCATTCCCTTCCGCGTGGTGGATCAACGGGTCGGCCTGGATATGGATATTCCTATCCGCTGCTTTGGTGAATACAGCTATAAGATTACTAACCCGATTTTGTTCTATACCAATGTTTGTAGCAATGTAGAAAATGAATATCTGCGTAGCGAGATTGATGGCCAGCTCAAATCCGAGCTTTTGATGGGCCTGAACAGAGCCTTTGGCGTAATGAGCGAAAAGGGCGTGCGCTACAGCGCGCTACCTGCCCATGCAGAGGAAATTGGCGACGAGCTGAACGAGGTTTTGAGTAAGAAATGGCGCGATTTGCGAGGTATCGAGGTTGTTTCCTTCGGTGTGAGCAGCGTTAAGGCCAGCGAAGAAGACGAAAGATATATCCGCGACCAGCAGGCTCTCGCTAACCCTAATGCCCGTGCAGCCTTCCTGACCGGTGCAACCGGTACTGCTATGCAGAACGCTGCTAGTAACGAGGCTGGCGCAATGACGGGCTTCATGGGCATGGGCATGGCCGGTGCTCAGGGGGCTAACATGATGAATGCTATTAACCAACAAATGGCTTATCCGCCACAGGGTGGCTATCCTAGTGGACCGCAAGGTTATCCTCCTCAGGGTGGCTATGTCCCCCACCAAGGCTATCCTCAGCAGCCTGCGCCCCAAGCTCCTGCTGCTGGCTGGACCTGCTCCTGTGGTGCGGTAAATCAAGGCAAGTTCTGCTCTGAATGTGGTCAACCTAAGCCGGAGCCCAAGGCTGAGGGGACTTGGACCTGCGCTTGTGGTACAGTAAACCAGGGCAAATTCTGCTCCGAATGTGGTCAGCCCAAGCCTGCAGCAGAGTGGACCTGCTCCTGTGGCACGGTAAATAAGGGCAAGTTCTGCTCCAACTGTGGCGCCAAGAGACCTTAAGAAGTAACGAGGTGAATTTGATGGCAGATACCAGCGTCAGCTATAAATGCCTGTGCTGCGGCGCGCCGCTCAGCTTTCGGCCCGGAGCCGAAAAGGTCACCTGCGAATACTGTGGCACAGAGCTGGAAGTAAAAACTGTAGAAGAATTTTATGCGCAAAAGGAAGCCGCTGCTGCCGCTGCCCAAGCAGCCAAGGAGGCCAAATGGGACACCACCGCAGCGGGCAATGAATGGGAGCAGCAGGAAGCAGAGCTCGTGAAAGCCTTTACCTGCTCCAGCTGCGGTGCGGAAATAGTCTGCGATGCCAACACCATGGCCACAGAATGCTGCTACTGCGGCAATCCCACCATGCTACCTAGCCGCTTCAGCGGCATGCTGAAGCCCGACTATATTATTCCCTTTAAGAAGACCAAGGACGAGGCTGTTGCCGCCCTCAAAAAATTCTATGAGGGCAAGCCCCTCTTGCCCGACGCCTTCACCGCCAATAACCGCGTGGAGGCTATTCAGGGTATGTATGTACCCTTCTGGCTTTTTGATGCGGATATTGATGCCCAAGGCAGCTATAAGGCCAGCCGCAGCATGGCGGTAGATACGGGGGACGCTATTATGACTAGCACCAGCTATTATAACTGTCATCGTCAAGGCTGCATGAAGTTCGAGCGCATCCCCGTGGATGGCTCGGTCAAAATGGACGATGCCTTTATGGAAAGCATCGAGCCCTTTGACTACAACGAAATGGTTCCCTTTGCTACGGGCTATATGGCAGGCTACTTAGCCGATAAATATGATGTGGACGCGGATGCGGCAGTTATGCGGGCCGACGAGCGCATCAATAAAAGCGCAGAGCTGTGCCTAGCTCAGACCGTAAATGGCTATGACAGCGTGCAGCCAGAGAATGATTGCGCCTTCGTTAAAGGCGCCAGCGGCGTGCGCTATGCCATGGTTCCCGTATGGATTTTAACCACACGCTATAAGGACACGCCTTATACCTTTATGATGAACGGACAAACCGGCGAGGTGGTAGGCAGCTTGCCCATTGACGAGGGCAAGCTACGCAACCGCCTACTGATAGCCTTCGCCATCACCGTAGTCATTGCCTTTGCTGTTTTGTATTCTATTTTGTAGGGGGACGGGCTAAATGAAGAAACTATTGATAATTTTAACCTTAGTATCTGCCCTACTTCTTAGCGCAACAACAGCCTTGGCGGCAACGCCCAGCCTTGTGGACAAGGCCCATCTCCTGACTGCAAGCGAACGGGCGCAGGTACAGGCCCAGCTACAGGCGGTGGAGCAAAAATATGGCATTCGTTGCGCCGTAGTAACCATGGGCTCCATCGGCAACGCCAAGCCCGGCATCTATGCTAATCAGCTCATAGATAAGGTCTTTAACGATGGCCCCAACGGCAACATCGTTTTCCTGCAGGTAACGGACCAACGCCAATGGTACATCAGCACCGACAGAAAGCTGAAGGATGTTGTGGTGGGCATCCCCGGCACGGAGTATATCTCCAAGGCTGCAGTCCCCTATCTCAAAAAAGGCGACGAGGCCGGTGCTTATAAAACCTATGCCAAAAGGGTTGACGACCTGATGGCCTACTATAATAAGCACGGCAAGGGCTGGCAGCCGGAAAAGGAATTTCCCTGGCTGGCGGTGGTAGGCGCCCTTATCGCAGGCGTGGCTGTAGCCTCCGCCTATAAGAAGAGCCTTATCGCAGCCATGAGTAATGTACGCCGCGAGGTCAGCGCCGATGCTTATCTGAACCAGGGCAGCTTTGCGCTGGAAAACAAGCACGACACCTATCTTTATACCAATGTGACCTACACTCCCAAGCCCAGACAGGGTCATAGAGGAGCGGGCAGCGTCTCCAACAGCAGCTCCGACGGCGGCCACGGCGGCGGTGGCGGCGGCTATTAATAGAAGAGGACCAAACATGAATAAAAAATTAATTTTAGCCTGTTGCCTAGTGCTAATACTGAGCTTTGCCTGCACAGCAGCTGCTTACACACCAGCAGCTTGCTTCTTTGGCAATGCCAAATATTTGCTTTATATCCACAAAATTAGCTATCGCTTGGATGTTTATGAAAGGAATAAGGACGGCGTGGTGTACAGCTTTCCCATAGCTGTAGCGAAAAATCCCGGTGACAAAAAGCGTACCGGGGACAATAGAACGCCCACCTCCTGGGGCAGCGCCGTAGCCATCCCAGCTAAATATACTGGTGCCAGCAGTGGCATTCCCTCCAGCCAAGTTCCCTTCCGTATTGAGGATGTGTGCCCTGCTCATGACTGGACCCATGATTTTGGTGATGGCAAGGGAGTTATCGCCGGGGCCTATGGTCCTTGGTTCCTCTCCCTCGACACGGGCTGGATCGGCATAGGCATCCATGGCACCCACGATGCCAACTCCATCGGCACCATGGCCTCCGAGGGCTGCATCCGTCTCCGCAATGAGGATATCCAAAGACTAAAGGATATCGTTTGCAGCGATAATGGCGGCATCGGCACGGGAGTTATTATCACAGAGGATTAAATACATAAAACAGAAAAGGCGACGTTTAAGAGTTATGCTCCTAAACGTCGCCTTTCTTATTTACTTTAGCTTTGAAGCGAGCTCCATGAACCAATGGTCTGAGCTAATTATTTAATGGTGATACGTCCCTTACCGTAGGGATTAGCATATTCAGCACCGATTTTACCATTAAGATGCTTTTGCATATACTCAATGATGGCATCCACGTCAGAAATTTCACCATCCTTCAAAATCCTGCAGCCCTTGAACATGGTATTTCCATCGCCGCCGTCCTTTAAAACGTAGGTAGTGCCGCCTACAGTATATGTTTTGTTAATATCCAAAGGCTTGCCCCCAATACGCACATCGCTAACGCGATAAATGCTGCCGATGCGATAAAAATTACCCTTTTCGTCCAACTGCACCGTGGAAGGAATCTTGCTATTAACAGTGTATTCCATGCCTGCCACCTGGAAGAAGCCACCAAATTCCTCAGGATAATGGCTAGCTCCCATTTCCAAGGCTTCCAAAATCTGTTCTCCCTTTGCTTCGACCACGGCGCACATACTACCAAAGGGGAAGGCCTCCAGCATGTCATTATAGGTAATTACACCCTGCTTGATTTCGTTACGAATGCTGCCACCGTTAACAAGCACCACATCACAGCCAAGCACAGCTTTGTAGGCATCCGTAACAAAATCAGCTAAGCTGCATTCACTATTACGCACCAAGCGTTCTCCAGTTTGGGGGTCATTACCGCGCAGCTGCACCAGTGCCTCGCCAACAGGCTGCTGCAGCAGGGGCTCGTACTTGGCTATTTCCCGGGAAATAACCTTTTGCACCTTAGCATTATCGCCACCATCTGCTTTAATCAGGGCGCTGGTAATTTTGCCATCCGTGCCAATCACAATCTGGCCCACTGTCTTAAGCTTAGTGCCTGTTTGGGCAATGAGCACATCCTTGCCCACGTAATTCTTCACGTGCTTACCCTGAATTATTTCGTGGGAATGACCATCGATAATAGCATCCACACCGCGGGTATTAGCAGCCACGTTTTCACAATTCCAGTATTCAATAGAGCCGTTAAGACCTAAATGACCTACTAAAAATACATAATCCGCACCGTTCTCACGTGCAGCATTAATGGATTTTTGCAGCGCCTTATACAACTTACGCCCTGTTTCGTCCTCGTTAAATCCATAAAGATAATTTCCCTCCCCATCCTGGAAGAAGGCCGGCGTGGAGGAAATCAAGGTTCCCGGCGTTGTTGCGCCCACAAAAGCTACCTTGGTATCCCCAAACTGCAGCATTTTATAGGCAGGTAGGGCTAGCTTCTTGGTGCGCAAGTCCTCAAAGTTAGCACTGTAATATCCGGACTTGAGCTTTTTATTAAGCTGCCAAAAGCGCTCCATGCCATAATCAAATTCGTGATTGCCGGGAATAGCAAAATCATAGCCTGCCGCATTCAGCATATTAATCACGGCCTCACCCTTAGAAAGTTTGCCAATAGGTGCTCCCTGCACCGCGTCGCCCGCGTCTACCAAGGCCACATAAGGTGTTTTTTGCAGTGCATTCTGCTTCATTTGGGCTACTGTGGCCAGTCCTAGATTATCGTTGACGCCACAATGCATGTCGTTCGTATGCAGAATCACAATTTCCTTATCCGCAGCCCAAGCATAAAGCGGTGCTGCCATAGTCAGGCCCACAGCTAAGCAGGCAAGTAAAGCCTTTTTCCATTGCTTTTGCATAAGCTCCCTCCTTACAGATACGCCTAATATAATACTTACTCTAATAATCCACTTCCTGAAAAGCCGTTGCCAGCCTTGCTATATATCTTCTAAAAAATAACAATTATAAAAATAGCTGCTAAGATATTCTTCTCTGGCTTGATTATAGCAAAAATATAGCAAAAAATCCCCACCCCAATACAGAATTTGGGGTGGGGATTAAAATTTTTTAGAATAAAGGCTTGCTATTGCCTCCCTTAGGCTTCTTTTGATTCTTGATACGCAGGGACACGATAACCTCGTCCCCCTCGATAGTCTGCTCCATATTACAGGGAATACCCACATCCTTAATGGCGTTGACTACCTGCTTAATGCTGTTTAGGTAAATGCGTACATCGTTCACGATAACTAAGCGTTTCTTCTTTTCCTGCTGCTTATCGGCAATGAGCTTGGCGATGTACTCATCGGTCTGACGCACGCTGTAGCCACGCTGGATAATCACCTGCAGAGCCTCCATACGCTTGGCATCATCATCCAGCTTGAGCAGCGCTCTAGCATGACGCTCGCTGAGCTCCTTTTCTACCAACAGCTTACGAATCTCCCCGGACAAACGCAAAAGACGCAGCTTGTTGGCGATGGTGGACTGCTTCTTGCCCACCCTGGCAGCCATAGCCTCCTGAGTCAGGTGGAACTGGTCCATGAGCTGCTCATAGCCCTCAGCCTCCTCTAGGAAATGCAAATCCTCACGCTGCAAGTTTTCGATTAACGCGATTTCCGCGATTTGCTGGGAGCTATACTCGCTAATGATTACAGGCACCTCGGTCAGCTTGGCCATACGGCTGGCCCGCAGACGACGCTCGCCTGCGATCAATAGATAGCGACCATCCTCCGCCGGAGCCACCAAAAGGGGCTGCAGCACGCCGTATTGGGCAATGGAGCTGGCCAAATCGGCAAGAGCTTCATCATCAAAGGTTTTACGGGGCTGGTAGGGATTGGGAAAAATTTGCTCAATACCCACCTTGACTACTTTTACTTCATTGACAGCCTTGGTTTCTCCCAAAGCGCCAAAATCTGTATCCAATACAGAAAAGCCATCATCTACAATCATCTTCATCCCCCTCGTCTATTTGCTGCCCAAGGGCTGCTTTTCCGGCGTACCCGCCTTACGGGGGTACTGGGCCGGGGTGGTTTTCGTTTTGCTAATCCTGATTATGGCCCGTCCGTCATCAAGTCCCGGTAATTTCACAGGCTCGGCGCTCATAATTTTACCGCCGAGAATGCGCACTGCCTCGGTACCCTCCTCGATTTCCTCAGCATATTTGCTGCCCTTTAAGGCGATAAAGCGTCCACCCTTTTTCACTAAAGGCAAGCAGTACTCTGCCAAAACGCTCAGACGAGCCACCGCACGAGCCGTTACTATATCATATTTTTCGCGATGCTTACTGTTTTTTCCTGCATCCTCCGCCCGCAAATGCTCGCAGCGGATGTATTTTAAGCCCAAGGTATCGATTACCTGCTGTAAAAACTTCAAACGCTTGCCCAAGGAATCGATAAGAGTAACCTTCAGCTCAGGGCAGTAGATCTTTAAGGGCACGCCGGGAAAGCCTGCGCCCGTGCCCACATCGGCCAAGGTTTTACCGGCCATATCCTCATCATAGGCCAGCAGGCTATCAATCATATGCTTTACAGCAACCTCCTCAGGCTCCGTAATAGCCGTTAAGTTCATCACCTTATTGGTCTCTACTAAAAGCTCGTAGTATTGGGTAAATTGCTCTAGCTGCTGCTCCGTAAAGCTTAAGCCTGCTTCAGCGCCACGGCTCAATAAGATCGTAGCAAAGCTTTGCTTAGCATCATTACTCATTCGCCCTGCTCCTTCCTACGCCTTAGCTCCAAGGCGATCATCAGCACGCTGATATCCGCCGGGGATACGCCGCTAATGCGGGAGGCTTGGCCGATATTAGTTGGCCGCACCTTATCCAGCTTCTCCGCCGCTTCGCTGGACAGCTCCTTAATAGCATGGTAGTCCATATCCTCAGGGAGACGCTTATTTTCCAGCTTCATAAAGCGCTCCACCTCCTGGCGCTGCTTAGCGATATAACCCTCGTATTTAGCAAAAATCTCCGTTTGCTCCGCCACCTGTTCGCTGAGCTCCGGCAGAGCAAAGGCTACCTGTAGCTTAGCATAGGTAATCTCCTTGCGACGCAGCAGATCCAGCATATTGGTGCCCGTGCGCAGGGGTGTACTGCCCATGGCCAGCAGCTTGGCATTATTCTCTTCGCTGGGAGCAAGGTTCAGCTTGCCAATGTCGCTAATGGCCCGCTCGATGGCGCTGCGTTTATTGGTAAAGCTAGCATAACGAGCATCATCCACTAGGCCAATTTGGCGACCCTTTTCCGTCAAGCGTAAATCAGCGTTGTCCTGACGCAGGAGCAAACGATATTCCGCTCTCGAGGTCATCATGCGATAGGGCTCATTCGTCCCCTTCGTAACCAAATCATCTATCAAAACACCAATATAGGCTTCGTCACGGCGTAGAACCAAGGGCTCCTTACCCTGAATCTTCATCATGGCATTAATACCTGCCATCAAACCCTGAGCTGCCGCCTCCTCATAGCCGCTGGTGCCATTGGACTGACCTGCGCTAAACAGACCTCTGATTTCCTTATGCTCCAAGGAATACTTCAGCTGCAGGGGATTTAAGCAATCATAATCGATGGCATAACCAGCACGCATCATTTTGCAATGCTCTAAGCCCGGAATAGTTTGCATAAATTGCAACTGCACATGAGCAGGCAAGGAGGAGCTCATACCCTGCACATACATTTCGTTAGTGCTACGTCCCTCAGGCTCAATAAAAAGCTGATGCCGGTCCTTATTGGCGAAGCGTACAATCTTGGACTCAATGGAGGGGCAGTAGCGAGGGCCAACACCCTCGATCATACCATTGAACATACCGGACAAATGGAGATTAGCACGAATAATCTTATGGGTTTCCTCGTTGGTATAGGTCAAATAACAGGGCACCTGCTCCCTCGTCTTAATCTCGCTCATGAAGGAAAAATTGCGAACCTCGCTGTCGCCGTACTGGGGCTCCATTTTGCTGTAATCCAAGCTACGAGCGTCAATACGAGCAGGGGTACCCGTTTTAAAGCGCATTAGCTCCACACCATGCTCTAAAAGGGAAGCGGACAGCTTTTGCGCGCTACGCAGACCGTTAGGCCCGCACTCATAATTAACCTGACCATAAACAATGCGACCTCTTAGGTAGGTGCCGGTGGCCAAAATAACGCACTTAGCCTCGAAAACCTCGCCTGTTTCCGCTTCCACGCCCACTACCTGACCATGCTCCACCAGCAGCTTATCGATCATCAGCTGCTTCAGCTCTAGATTTTCCTGCTCCTCCACGATTTTTTTCATGAGGGTGTGGTAGTAGGGCTTATCCTCCTGTCCACGCAAAGCGTGGACAGCATAGCCTTTGCCTGTGTTCAAAAGCCGCATTTGGATGCAGGCCAAATCGGCGCTCAGGCCCATTTGGCCGCCCAATGCGTCCAGCTCCCGCACCAAATGCCCCTTGGCAGGGCCACCGATGGAGGGATTGCAGGGCATCAAAGCCACATTGTCAAGGGACAAGGTGGCCAGCAATGTCTTACCGCCCAGCCGTGCGGCTGCCAGAGCAGCCTCCACGCCGGCATGACCTGCACCTACCACTATAACGTCAAAGGAATCCGTAATATAACTCATAGCTACTTCTCTTTCATCTAATTCAAAATATCAAAGCTCTACCACTTGCTACCGCAAGCAGTAGTAAACCCTATTTACCGCTTTATTTACCGATGCAGAAGCGGGAGAAAATCTCGTTGATAATCTCGTCCTGCACCGTATCGCCGGTAATTTCGCCTAGTAAATCAATGGCGGTACGCACATCGATTTCAATGCAGTCATAGGGAAGCATGGCTGCCGCAGCCTGAGAGGCATCCTCCAGGGATTGGCGTGCATCTCTCAGCAAACGCTCTTGCCGAGCGTTTTGCACATAAGCCCCATCGCTCAGAGCTCCCTCGCTGCCGTAGACATAATCCTTCAGCCAAGCACTGAAGGCTTCCACGCCGGTTAAGGTTTTAGCGGACAATGTCATGACCTTGTCCTGACCAAAACGCTCCTTGAGCTTCTCTAAATCCACCGCCAAGCCCAAATCGCTCTTATTGACGATAATCACGCAGGGCTTGCCGCTGGCAGCGGCAAGGATGGCTTCGTCCTCGGCAGTGAGTCCCTCACTGCCGTCCACCACGCAGATCACCAGCTCCGCGTCCTGCAAAAGCTGGCGGCTTTTTTCTACGCCGATTTTCTCTACGAAATCCTCCGTACTGCGAATACCAGCCGTATCCGCCAAGACTAGGGGCACGCCATCTAAGAGCAGCTGCTCCTCGATGACATCCCTGGTAGTACCTGCGTACTGGGAAACGATAGCTCTTTCCTCCTTCAAGAGAGCGTTGAGCAAGCTGGACTTGCCCACATTAGGCTTGCCCACAATGGCAGTACGCAGACCCTCCCGCAAAATCTTGCCCGTATGGGCATGGGCCAAGAGACTATCTATGGCGTCATTGCAGGAAGCGATGCTTTCCTGCACGCGGCCATAGGTCACGTCCTCGATATCCTCCTCAGGATAATCGATAACTGCCTCCAGATTAACCACCACATCCACGAGAGCACTACGCAAGCCCCGCAGCTCCTTGGCCAATTGGCCCTGCTGCTGGCGTGCCGCCAGCTTCAGGCTGGCCTCGCTGCGGGAGCGGATAATATCCATGACCGCTTCCGCCTGTGTTAAATCGATACGTCCGTTTAAAAAGGCACGCTTGGTGAATTCGCCCGCCTCCGCCGGTCTCGCTCCGGCGGCATAGGTCAGCTGTAAAATCTTCTTTAAGGATTGCAGGCCCCCATGGCACTGGATTTCCACCACATCCTCCGCCGTGTAGGAGCGAGGTCCCTGCATAAAGACGGCCAAAACCTCGTCCACCAAGCTGCCGTCCTGATCATAAACATGGCCATAGACCATGGTATTGGGCTTATACTCCGCCAATTTCTTGCCGGAGGCCGCCTTAAAGAGCGTCTCACCTACGGCCAAGGCCTGTTCGCCGCTAATACGCACAATGCCTACGGCACCCTCTCCTAGGGCAGTAATAACGGCACTGATTGTTTCCTCTGCCATGTGTGCCCTCCTTCCTGTGTTTAGAATAAAATATAACCCAGTAATTTACTACTGGGTTATACATCTTATTTTTTCAATTCAATAACCACATGACGGTACGGATCATCGCCCTCGCTAAGGGTCGTAACCCGGCGATCGCCCTGCAAGGCCATATGGATAATCTTGCGTTCATGGGGATTCATGGGCTCCAGGGCTACACGCTCACCAGTGCGTTTTACCTTGTCAGCCAAACGATTTGCCAAGCGGGTCAAGGTCTCAATGCGGCGGTCGCGATAGTCCTCCACATCGATAATCACACGCACACGCTCGGAGCTATTCTTGTTCGCTACCAGATTGGTCAGATATTGCAGGCTGTCCAGAGTTTGGCCATGCTTGCCAATGAGGATGCCCATATCATCGCCATGGAGCTTGAAGATTACGCTACCATCATTTTTGTTGATGAATTTTTCCATAACCACATCAATCTTCATAGCATTGAAGACCTTCTGCAAAAATTCCTTCGCTGCATTAACGGATTCATCGTTCACAGCATATTTGCGAGGCTCCCGTACAGGACGCTCGCTCTTTTCGCTCTTCATGGATTCCAAGGTGGAGATGGCGGAATCAACGGCCTGCTCCTTAGCGGCAACGGCCTTCTTGCCCAGCTCCTCTGCTGCATCAGCAGCCTGCTCCTTCAGCTCATCAGCCTTCTTGGCGATATTCTTAGAAACAGTGTTAACAGCGATATTGGTTGCCTCTTTAACAGCCTTAACAGCATCAGCGGTCGCTTCACTCAAGGTTTTTTCCGGAGCAGCCTCTTCCTGAGCCTCCGCTTCTTCCTTAGCGACAGCTTCCTTCACAGTTACGCGAACCTTAGCGTCCTTGCCACCAAAGATTCCGAAGAAAGCCTTTTTGCCCTCCTCCAAAACTTCGATTTCAGCTTGGTCTGCAGTAATATTTAAAGCCTTTAACGCTTCCGCAACGGCCTCATCCACGGTCTTACCAGTTTTTTCAACAAAAGCCATCCTTCTCACTCCTTATTTGGCAGTAGCCTTATCCATCATATATTGTTGTGCGATTTGCATAATGTTCATCACTACCCAATAGAGCACCAGGCCGCCGGGGAAGGTCAGGCTGATGTAACCAATGAACAAGGGCATGAAGTACATCATCATCTTGTTTTGAGCACCACCTCCGGCAGGCATGGTCTGCTTAGAAGCGATATAGGTGGTCAGAGCAGACAGCACCGGCAGAATATAGGTGGGGTCGGGATTAGAAATGTTCTGCATCCACAGGAAGGAAGCAGAGCCTTCATATTGAAAATCACGAATACCATAGAAAATACCGATCATGATCGGCATTTGTACCAATAAGGGCAGGCAGCCTGCCAGAGGGTTCACACCCTCGTTTTTATAAAGATTAGCCAGCTCCATATTCAGACGTTGCTTGTCGTCCTTATATTTTTCTTGGATGGCCTTCATTTTCGGTTGCAGTTCCATCATGGCCTTAGTGGATTCGATCTGCTTTTTAGTCAGCGGATAAAGAATCAGCTTTACCAGGACGGTCATAATGATAATGGCTACGCCATAGTTGGGAAAGCCGATACCATGGAGAAAGCTATAGATAACGGTAATTACTTGTTGGACGATATTGCTGAGAAAATCCAAGATATCACTCCTTCAATACAAAGTGTTGTTTGCAATAGTTATTGTACAGGATCATAACCGCCAGGATGAAAGGGGTGACATTTACAAATCCTTTTAATAGCGAGCCATAACCCCTTGACAGGTCCTTTTTTCTGTATCGCCTCGATAGCATAGGCCGAACAGGTAGGATAAAATCTACATGTCGGCGGAAAGAGCGGCGAAATAAAGATTTGATAAAATCTTATACATAAAATCAGTATCCTGCTCATAGGCATACCCTTATTCCTGCAGCAAGGCTGCTCTCTTCGCTAGTCTTAAAAAAACTCGTTCAAAAGTCTTCAAATCGGCCTTAGTCAGCTTCTGACGGGCCACCCAAACTATATGATAACCTTTTTTAAGCTCTGATTGATGCAAACGAAAGACCTCTCGCATCAATCGCTTCACTCTGTTGCGGACCACGGCACAGCCAAGCTTTTTACCAACGGCCAGACCAATCTTGAGATTCTCTCCCTGGTCTGCCAAAATATAAAAAACCGACAGAGGATCCACCACAGTGCGTCCCTTGCCATAGACAAACTGAAAGCTTTTTTTCGATTTCAGTTTATTAATCTTCTTAAAAGTAAACTTCTTCCTTTGCATTAAATGCACTCCTGCCCGCATGGAAAAAATAGGCCACTTACGCGGCCTATTTTATAATGTTATGCAGACAATTTCTTTCTGCCTCTAGCACGTCTTCTTTTGAGAACTTGACGACCGCCCAAAGTTTTCATTCTTTCTCTGAAACCATGAGTTCTTTTTCTTCTGAGATTATTAGGTTGAAAAGTACGTTTCATTCAGTATTCCCTCCTTACCACCGCAAAATTTTATCAAATTCCATGTATCTGAATTGATAGCTGTTAATTATATATCCACCCTCTGCAGTGCCGTAAAACGGGCATACTGCCAGAAAGCAGGATATTACTAAAATATTATATGGGAAAATAAAAATTTCGTCAAGTAGAAAACGCCCATTTTTCGGGCCCCGAAAGAAATTTTCTTTAATATTTGCTAACTTATCCACAGTCTGTTACAATATTAAGTGGATAACTCTGTCCTAAAGAGCATTATTCGGCACTTACTAGGCTCCCCGGAGCTACGCAGGCTGTCGTTTTTATTTTTTATAAAATCTTGTAGGAAAGGATGTTCTGTATGAGTTCCTATGATTTAGCAGAAATCTGGGTGAAATGCAAGGATAAATTTAAGGAATCGGCCAACGAGAAAATCTTCGACGTTTGGATAAAGCCCATTATTCCCCTAGAGGTTACGGACACATATTATAAGGTAGCAGTTAAAAACGCCTTTTTTAAAACCATGCTGGAGGAAAACTACGCCTCCGTGATTCAAGGCATTCTGTCCAATATTATGGGCAAGAATATTGACCTAGTTATCGAGGCCATGGAGGACGGCGTTCCTGCTACGAGCGAACTACAGGAGCTTACTCCCGTGAAAACGGAGCAGCAGGAGCTCTTCTCCACCAAGGCAGGTACAGCTAGCCCGGTGGAAATACCTCCCCTAGAAAGTAATTTAAATCCGAAGTTCATTTTTGAAACCTTCGTTATCGGTAACTCCAACCGCTTCGCTCACGCTGCCGCTCAGGCCGTAGCCAATAACCCGGCCCACGCCTATAACCCCCTCTTTCTGTACGGCGGCGTAGGTCTGGGCAAAACCCACTTAATGCACGCCATCGGCAATCGCATTAAGCAAAATAATCCCAGCATGAAGGTGCTCTACACCACCAGCGAAAAATTCACCAACGAAATTATTAATTCTATTCAAAACAAAACCACGGAAGCCTTCCGTCAAAAATATCGCAATATCGACTGCCTGATTATCGACGATATCCAATTTCTGAAGGGCAAGGAGCAGACCCAGGTGGAGTTTTTCCATACCTTTAATGCTCTAAAGGATGCCAATAAACAAATCATCATCTCCAGCGATAGACCGCCCCGTGAAATCGAAACCCTTGAGGACAGACTCCGCTCCCGTTTCGATCAGGGACTCACCGCCGACATCCAGCCCCCTGATCTGGAAACCCGCATGGCCATCCTTCGTACCAAAGCAGCCTCCGATAATATTCAAATGCCCAACGATGTCATTACCCTGCTGGCTACCAATATCGCTACCAATATTCGTGAAATAGAGGGTGCCTACACTAAAATCGTGGCCTACACCTCCTTAATGGATATGCCCATTACCGTAGAAACGGCCCAAAAGGTCCTCACCGACATGGGTAACGCTATTAAAACACGCACCATTACCTTTGAAGGTATAACCAAGGTAGTAGCTGAGCACTACAATATTAAGCAGGATGAGCTCTTCAATAAAAAACGCACGCAAAATATTGCTCATCCACGCCAAGTAGCCATGTATCTGTGCCGTGAACTGGCAGACCTTTCCTATCCCAAAATCGGTGAGCTGTTCGGCGGTCGTGACCATACCACCGTCATTCACGCCTACGAAAAGATTAGTAAAAACAAAAACACCAACTTGGCTCTCCAAAAAGAGATTCAGGAAATGGTGGATATTTTACAGCAATAAGAGAACAAAAAGTTATCCACAAAAACTGTTGATAACTAGCAAAAAAACTGTGCATAACTTTCAGCTACAGTTGATAAAAATTTAAGCTGTTAATTCTGTGTAAAATATTTCCCGCTTATCAACAGCCTTATCTACATAGCTCCAAGCACCTATCACAAGGCTTAACAGCACTTTTCCACATTACTAACAGCCATTACTACTACGTCGACTACTTTTTATAAATAATATAGTATTAACAAACCAAGGAGGACTGTGTACAAATGCTATTTACCTGCAATACCAGCGAACTAAATAAAGCAATACAAACAGCTCAAAGAGCCATCGTTTCTAAACCCAGTACACCTATTTTTTCCTGTATTCACCTCTTGACCAATGATGATAAATTAATCGTGCAAGCTATGGACTTAAATATGGCTATTTCCTGCACCTTAGCAGCCAATATTAGCGAGCCCGGGGAAATAGTTGTTAGTGCCAAGCATATTTCCGAGCTCATTCGTAAGCTCAGCACCGACACCGTTACTATTAGCAAAAGTCAAGATAATAAGACCATCAAGGTTACCTCAGGTAGCTCCGATTACCAGCTGCTTTTAATGAATGAGGACGATTATCCTAAATTTCCCGAGGTTGATGCCAATAAATCCCTTACTATTCCCGACGATAA
>SFCN01000044.1 GCA_004558595.1 Phascolarctobacterium sp.
GGCGTAGGCAAGAATGCGACTACAGCAGCATTGCAATGAATAATCGAATTACGACAGCAATGGACAGGCTCGCATGTTCGCGAAGCGCCTCGTCACGCTTTCGGAGGCTTTTCTTTTGACGGATTAAGCGCTCTATGTGAACATTGTATCAAGCATTCGCAGACCGGAGCACTTCACAGGTATACCTTTGAGCGATAATTTATTAATATGTTACTAAATTATACACCTAAACCCTCACTAAAGGCTAGCGAGAATTTCTGTAAGAAAAGCGTAAAAAAATACTGGAAATATTTGACGTTTTACTTATTGGGGTGTAAAATATATCTAATCAATCCAATTGCACCTTTAAACGAGTCCCGTGAGACTACAAGGTATGACTATTGTTGAAACGCAAGGCCTTCTTGTACCCTCATGGGTTCAAGAGGGCTTTTATTCATTCTATAACAAAAATACAGGAGGTAAAGCTAATGGCTAAATCAAATGTATCTCTGGGTGGCAGAGATATACTGGATCTGGAAAGCCTCAGCGTGGAAGAAATCGAGCTGATTTTGAAAACAGCTGAGGAAATGAAAAAGATTATGAAAAGGGATATCAAAAAGGTTCCCTCCCTGCGTGGTAAATCCATCATCAATCTGTTCTATGAACCCAGTACCCGTACCCGTACTTCCTTTGAACTGGCAGGCAAATATCTGGGCGCCGATGTAGTTAACATTACCACCGGCAACTCTAGCGTTGTTAAAGGCGAATGCCTGCGCGATACTATTTTGACTGTACAATCCATGGCCTGCGATGCCATTGTTATGCGTCATCCCATTGAAGGCGCTGCAGCCTACGCAGCTAACGTGGCTGACCCCGTAATCATTAACGCCGGTGACGGCGCTCATGCCCATCCGTCCCAAGGTCTGCTGGATATGTTCACCATTCGTGAGCAGGGAAAAAATTTGAAGGGCCTGAAGATGGCCATTATCGGCGATATCCTCTATAGCCGTGTCGCTCGCACCAATATCGCTGCTTGGAATAAGATGGGCGCTGAGGTCCATGTAGCTGGTCCCATGACCCTGCTGCCCCACGACATCGAAGCTCTGGGCGTAACCGTGCATAAGCATGTAGAGGATGCCATCGCTGACGCTGATGTAGTAGATATTCTGCGTATTCAGCTGGAACGCCAAAAGAAGGGCTTGTTCCCCACCACTCGCGAATATGCTCGCATTTTCGGCATCAACGAAAAACGCTTGGCTTTGGCTAAGCCCGATGTAACCGTCCTGCATCCGGGCCCCATGAACCGTGGCTTGGAAATCTCCTGGGAGGTTGGTTACTGTGATAACGCTGCTATCCGTACCGAGGTACAAAACGGTGTAGCAGTGCGTATGGCGCTCTTATTCTTGACTTTGACAGGAGGTAAACACATTGAAAACGTTGATTAAAAACGGCAGGGTATTTGACCCCAGCCAAAATTTAGACGCTGTAATGGACATCCTGGTTGAGGATGGCAAGATTAAAGCAGTGGCTGAGGGCATCACCGAGGCTGCTGATGAAGTATATGACGCAACTGGCCTCGTGGTAACCCCCGGCCTGATCGATATGCACACTCATATGCGTGAGCCGGGCCTGGAGGCTAAGGAAGATATTATTTCCGGTACTATGGCTGCTGCTGCCGGCGGTGTAACCACCGTTGCCTGCATGCCCAATACCAAACCCGTTGTGGACTCCGCTATTATTGTCAGCGGTATTAAGCAACGCGCCGCTGAGGAAAGCTATGCTAACGTAGAGGTAGTAGGCGCTATTTCCAAGGGTGAAAAGGGCGAAGAGCTGGCTGAAATGGGTGATATGGCATATAGAGGCGCTGTGGGCTTTTCCGATGATGGCCACTATGTAAAGAGCTCCCGTCTCTTTATGCTGGCTGCTAAATACATCACCGCTTTTGACAAACCCTTGATGCTCCATGCTATCGACCCTGAGCTGGCTGCTGAAGGCTATATGCATGAGGGCGTTGTTTCTGCTCGCATTGGCGTGCCCGGCGTGCCCTCCATCTCCGAGGATATCGCTGTAGCCCGGGACTGCATTATCGCTGAATACGCTGGCGCACATGTACATATTTGTCATGTGGCTTCTAAGGGAGCTATCGATATCATTCGTCAAGCTAAAAAGAAGGGCATCAACGTAACCAGCGAGGTTACCGTGCATCATCTGACCTTGACCGACGAAGCATGCGCTAGCTATAGCTCCGCGACTCGCGTAAGCCCGCCCCTGCGTAGCTGGGATCACGTACAAGCGATGCGTGAGGCAGTGTTGGACGGCACCGTAGACTGCATCGTTACCGACCACGCGCCCCATGCTCCTGAAGAAAAGGACGTGGAGTTCCGCTATGCTCCCTGCGGCTTCTGCGGCTTGGAGACCAGCTTGGGCGTAATGCTGACCGATTTGTATCACACCGGTATTTTTGATTTGAAGACTATTATTAGCAAGATGAGCTGCGAGCCTGCCAAGGTATTCCACCTGCCCGGCGGTACCCTGAAGGAGGGCAGCGTCGCTGATATTACTATTATGGATTTGAATAAGGAATGGACTGTTGACAGCTCCAAATTCTATACCCGTGGCAAATTCACTCCCTATGAAGGCAAAGCCTGCAAGGGTAAAGCAGTTGCCACTATGCTGCACGGCAAATTTGTGATGAGAGATGGTGTAGTATGCACAAAGAAGTAAGAAAAGGCAAATTAGTATTGAAGGACGGCAGCGTGTACGAAGGTATTCTCCGTGGCGGCAAGCGTAATGCAGTGGGTGAAGTATGCTTCACCACCGGCATGAGCGGCTACCAAGAAACCCTGACCGACCCCTCCTTCTGTGGTCAAATTGTTGTTATGACCTATCCTTTGGTGGGAAATTATGGTACCAACCCCATGTTCAATCAAGGTCGCAAGAATTTCTTCCAGGGCTATGTAATCGGTGAGCTCTGCGATTGCCCCAGCAACTGGCGTAATGAAAAGAGCTTGGAGGACTGGCTGGAGGAGCAGGAACTGCCCACCTTGGTAGGCGTTGATACCCGTGCTATTACCCGCAAAATCCGTGACCACGGCGTAATGCAGGGCGTTATCGTGCCCAGCGAAATGCCGGAGGCAGAGGTGCAAGCTCTGCTGGATTTGCCTGCCATTCACGACCAAGTAGCAACTGTGACTACCCCCGAGGTATACACTCTGGGCAATGGCAAATATCATATCGCCGTTATGGACTTCGGCATTAAGCAAAATATTTTGAATTTCCTGCTGTGCTTCGACACTCGTCTGACCGTATTCCCGGCTAGCGCTACGGCAGAAGAGGTTTTGGCCTGCAATCCCAACGGCATCTTCCTGTCCAACGGCCCTGGGGACCCCAAGGATTTGGTGGACGTTATCGAAAACGTGAAGAAGCTTATTGGGCGTCGTCCTATCTTCGGCATCTGCTTAGGTCACCAGCTCATGGCTCTGGCTAATGGCGCCGACACCTATAAGATGAAATTTGGCCATCGCGGCGTGAACCAGCCCGTTAAGGATTTGCGCAGCGGTCGCATCTATATTAGCTCTCAAAACCATGGCTATGCAGTGGATCCCGCTTCCATTGAGGGCAAGGGCATCACTGTAACCCATATTTCTATGAACGATGGCACCATTGAAGGCGTGGAATATGCAAATCATCCCACCTTCACCGTGCAATACCATCCGGAGGCCTGCCCCGGCCCCGGTGGTCACGAATACTTATTCAAACACTTTATTGACTTAATGGAGGGTCGTTATTATGCCGAAGCTCACTAATGTTAAAAAGGTTCTTGTTATCGGCTCCGGCCCCATTATCATCGGCCAAGCTGCCGAGTTTGACTATGCAGGCACCCAAGCCTGCCGTGCGCTGAAGGAAGAAGGACTGGAGGTTGTACTTGTTAACTCCAACCCTGCGACTATCATGACCGACGTACATATCGCGGACCGTGTTTATGTGGAGCCCATCAGCGTAGAATTTTTGGAGAATATCATTAAGCGTGAGCGTCCTGACTCTCTCTTGGCGACCTTGGGCGGACAAATTGGTCTGAACATGGCTATGAAGCTGGAAGAGAAGGGCATTTTGAGCGAGTACAAGGTACGCCTGCTGGGCACCCAAATCTCTGCCATTAAACGTGGCGAGGACCGCGAGATGTTCAAGGAGACCATGGAAAAAATCCATCAGCCCATCCCTGAATCCACCATCGTAGAGACCATTATGGCTGCTTGCTCCTTCGGTCGCGAGATTGGCTATCCCTTGATTGTACGTCCTGCTTATACCTTGGGTGGTACCGGTGGCGGTATCGCTGAAAACGAGGATGAGCTGGTTGATATCGTGCAAAAGGGCTTGGGCTATAGCCCCATTGGCCAATGCTTGATCGAACGCTCCATCGCCGGCTGGAAGGAAATCGAGTTTGAGGTTATTCGCGACGCTGCCGATAACTGCATCACCGTTTGCTCCATGGAAAATCTGGACCCTGTTGGCGTGCACACTGGCGACTCTATTGTAGTTGCCCCTGCTCAAACCCTGAATGATAAGGAAGTGCAAATGCTGCGCCAAGCTTCCATCGATATCGTCCGTGAGCTGGGCGTAGTGGGCGGCTGCAACGTACAGCTGGCGCTGGATCCCTATTCCGAAAACTACTATGTAATCGAGGTTAACCCCCGCGTAAGCCGTTCCTCCGCCTTGGCTTCCAAGGCAACCGGCTATCCTATCGCTAAGGTTACCAGTAAGATTGCTGTGGGCTATAATCTGGACGAAATTGAAAACGCTGTTACCAAGAAGACCAAGGCTTGCTTCGAGCCCGCCATCGACTACATCGTTTTGAAATTCCCCCGTTGGCCCTTCGATAAATTCGTTACCGCGGACCGCACTCTGGGCACTCAGATGAAGGCTACCGGTGAGGTTATGGCTATTGAGCGCACCATGGAAGCTTCCATGCTGAAGGCAGTGCGTTGCTTGGAAATTGGCCTGACCCACTTGGAAATGCCTGAGCTGAAGGCGCTGAGCGACGAAGAAATCCGTGCTAAGATTAAGAACATCGATGATGAGCGTTGCTTTGTTATCGCCGAGGCTATGCGTCGTGGCGTGACCATCGACGAAATCAACGCCATCACCAAGATTGATAAATGGTTCCTGTCCAAGATCCAAAACATCATTAAGATGGAGCGCGCTCTGGAAACCCATGAGCTCACTCCTAGCCTGCTGCGCAAGGCTAAGAAGATGGGCTTCGCCGACAAGACCATCGCTGCTCGCGTAGGTAAGACAGAGTTTGAAATTCGCGATCTGCGTAAGGCTAACGGCATCATTCCTACCTACAAGATGGTTGATACCTGCGCCGCTGAGTTTGAGGCTGCTACTCCCTACTACTATTCCTGCTACGAAACCGAGGACGAGGTTAAGGTTAGCGACAAGAAGAAGGTCGTTGTTCTGGGCTCCGGTCCTATTCGTATCGGTCAGGGCGTAGAGTTCGACTATTGCTCCGTACACTGTGTATGGGCCTTGAAGGAGCTTGGTTACGAAACCATTATCATTAATAACAACCCTGAAACCGTTTCCACCGACTTCGATATCGCAGACAAGCTGTATTTCGAGCCTCTGACCGTGGAGGACGTGCTGAATATTATCGATAAAGAGCAACCGGAGGGCATTATCGTGCAATTCGGCGGCCAAACCGCCATCAATTTGGCAGGGCCTTTGTCCCGTGCAGGCGTGAAGGTTTTGGGCTCCTCCGTGGATAGCATTGACCGCGCTGAGGACCGTGAGCGCTTTGAGCAGCTCTTGACTGATTGCAATATTCCTCGTCCTAAAGGACACACTGTTTTCGATACCGAGGGTGCGCTGAATGCTGCTCACGATGTGGGCTATCCCACCATGGTACGTCCTTCCTACGTATTGGGCGGTCGCGCTATGGAAATAGTGTACAACGACGATGAGCTGCGTAACTACATGACCTACGCTGTAAAAGCTTCTCAAGAGCATCCTGTTTTGGTTGACCATTATCTGCAGGGCACCGAGGTGGAGGTTGACGCGATTTGCGACGGCAAGGAAGTTTTGATCCCCGGTATTATGGAGCACGTTGAGCGTGCTGGCGTTCACTCCGGTGACTCCATTGCCGTATATCCGCCGCGCTCCTTAAGCGAGTCCGTAATCAAGACCATTATTAACTATACCAATAAAATGGCTCTGGGCCTGGAAGTAAAGGGTATGATCAATATTCAATACATCGTGCGTGATGAGCATGTGTATGTAATCGAGGTTAACCCCCGTTCCTCCAGAACCGTACCCTTCCTGAGCAAGGTTACCAGCATTTCCATGGTGGATGTGGCAACTAAGTGCGCAATGGGCATGAGCATCCGCGAGCAGGGCTTCCGCCCCGGTCTGCGTCTCTTCCCTGACTATTACGCAGTTAAAGCTCCTGTGTTCTCCTTCAACAAGATGTCCAATGTTGACATCACCTTAGGTCCTGAGATGAAATCCACTGGTGAGGTTATGGCCTGCGACTACCAATTCAGCCGCGCTCTGTACAAGGCTTGCCTGGCCTCCGGCATCAACGTGCCTCACGAAGGCTCCATTTTGATTACCGTCGCCGATATGGATAAGCCTGAGGCTGTGGAAATCGCTAAGGGCTTTGAGGATTTGGGCTACATCGTATCTGCGACCGGTGGCACCGCTGAATACCTGAAGGCAAAGGGCGTTAACGTAAATGTTGCTACTAAGGTTAGCGAGGGTCAGCCCAATATTTTGGACGACATTAAGGCTGGTCGCATCAGCATGGTTATCAACACTACCAACCATGGTCGCGATGCCGAGCGCGATGGCTTCAAGATTCGCCGTTCCACCGTTGAGCACGCTATTCCCTGCTTAACTAGCATGGATACTGCTCGTGAGCTACAACGTGTTATGAGCGCTATGCGCCGTCGTCGCATTGTCAGCGTCGTAGCCCTGCAGGACCTCAGCCTGAGCTGGGAGGACTAATTCGCTAGACTAAGCTGTTTTACCAGTAAGCTTTACAAAAATTAACTGGGAGGGCTGCATATGCCTAAAACTATCGCGGAGGCCAAGGTCATTGGCCAACGCCTGTTAAATAGCTCTACAAAATTAATTGATGTGTACGCTCCTGAGATCGCGAAGCAGGCTGTTCCCGGCCAGTTCGTCAACGTGCAGGTGTGCAAGAATACTGCTCCGCTGCTGCGCCGTCCCTTCGGCGTAGCCGGAGTGAATAAGGCGCAGGGCACCTTCACCATGATCTATCGCATCATCGGCGAGGGTACCCATATCCTCGCCGATGTGTGCGCCGGCGATGCGCTCAGCATCGTGGGCCCCTTGGGCCACGGCTTCGACATGGGCGCCGCCAAGCCGCTTTTAGTGGGCGGCGGCCTGGGTCTGGCTCCGCTGCTGTTTTTGGCAGAGGGCTTTGGCGAAGGCAAAGCCGATATCCTGATGGGTGGTCGCACCGCGGACGAGCTCTTCTGGACCAAGCTCTATGAGGGCTTGTGCCCTAACGTATATCTCACCACCGACGACGGCAGCGCCGGCGTCAAGGGCACCGTTATGGCGAAGCTGCCCGAGCTTTTAGCGTCGGGCGGCTACGACTGCGTGTATGTATGTGGCCCCGTGCCCATGATGCGCGCTGTGGCCAATGCGTGCCTTGAAGTTGGCATGAAATGCCAGGTGTCTTTAGAAAAATATATGGCCTGCGGCCTAGGCGCCTGTCTTTCCTGCGCCTGCGAGGGCATTGGCAAACGCCTCAAGGTGTGCAAGGATGGTCCCGTATTCTGGGCCGAGGAGGTGGGCGAATGGTAAAGTCATTGTATGAAGGTCGTTTGGCGGTGGATATCGCCGGACTGAAAATGGCGACCCCCGTCACTACCGGTAGCGGCACCTTTGGCTTTGGCCTTGAGTTCACCGATTTTCTGGATTTAGAAAAGGTGGGCGCCGTCTGCGTAAAGGGTACTTCCTTGTTACCCTCTGCTGGCAATAAGGGTCAGCGAGCTGTGGAAACTCCCTCCGGCATGCTGAACTGCATCGGTCTGGAGAATCCTGGCAGTGATTATTTCCTAGAGCATACTCTGCCTGAGCTGCGCAAATACGATGTTCCCGTAATCGTGAATATTTATGGCCATTCCCCTGAGGAATATGGCGAGGTTGCGAAAAAGCTTAATGTGGACGGCGTGGACGCTGTGGAAATCAATATTTCCTGCCCCAATGTTAAGGAGGGCGGCATCGTCTTCGGTACCTGTCCCGATGCGGCAGCCGAGGTGGTGGCGCAGGTAAAGGCCAACTCCGAGAAGATGGTCATCACCAAGCTTTCTCCCAATGTTACCGATATCGTTTCCATGGCCAAGGCCGTGGAGGAGGCCGGTACGGATGCTATTTCCATGATTAATACGCTCTTAGGTACTAAGATTGATATTGAGCGCCAACGCCCGGTTTTGGGCAATATTACCGGCGGCCTCAGCGGCCCCGCTGTGCGTCCTGTGGCTGTGCGTTTGGTTTATCAGGTGGCTCAGGCTGTGAAGGTGCCCATTATCGGTATGGGTGGCATCATGTGCGCTGAGGACGCCATTGAGTTTATGCTGGCTGGCGCTAGCGCCGTCGCCGTGGGCACGGCTAACTTCGTACATCCGGATATCGCTGAAACCATTGCTCATGGTATGTTAGCTTATCTGGACCGCCACAAGGCGCAGAATATTACTGACATCGTAGGCTTGGCTTTGCCCAATGGCAAAGCATCCATGCCTTTGTTTAAATAATGG
Organism: Phascolarctobacterium sp.; assembly: GCA_004558595.1. Classification (GTDB taxonomy): domain Bacteria; phylum Bacillota; class Negativicutes; order Acidaminococcales; family Acidaminococcaceae; genus Phascolarctobacterium_A. The sequence goes on from SFCN01000044.1 coordinate 8,766, forward strand.
TTCCTCTGTAAAGTTAATTAGTAGGTAGCCTCCCTTTTCAAAGGGAGGGGGACCACGCAGTGGTGGAGGAATTTTTAAGGAGAATTTTAATGAAACATGATGATAGACTAATCGTAGCCCTAGACTTTCCCACCTTGGAGCAGGCTAAGGCTTGCGTGCTGGAGCTGGGCGAGGCCGTAAGCTACTACAAGGTTGGCATGGAGCTGTACTACGCAGTGGGCAGTGAAATCATCACCTTTTTAAAGGAGCAGGGTAAGCATGTGTTCCTTGATTTAAAGCTGCAGGACATTCCTAACACTGTAGCTCACGCTCTTACCGTGCTGAGCGACCTAGGCGCAGACATGATGAACGTGCACGCTGTTGGCGGTAAAAAGATGATGGCTGAGGCCGTGAAGGCAGTGCATGAGGCTGCTGCTAAGGCCGGTCGTCCCGCCTCCAAGCTCATTGCCGTAACCATTCTGACTAGCATGGACGATGAGCAATTTGCGGATTTGAACTATAAGAATACCATCGCTGAGCAGGTTATCGCTTTGGCTAAGCTGGCCAAGGAGGCCGGTATGGATGGCGTGGTGGCTTCTCCCCGAGAAGCAGCCGGCATCCGCGAGGCCTGCGGCGAGGATTTCTTGATCGTAACCCCCGGCGTGCGTCCTGCAGGAGCATCCTTGGATGACCAAAGCCGCGTAGCTACTCCGGCCGGCGCCTTCAAGAATGGCTCCAGCCATATCGTAGTGGGCAGACCTATTACTAAGGCTGAGAACCGTCAAGCTGCAGCGTTGGCGATTGTAGAAGAGATTCAAGGGTAAAAATAAACTCCCCCAGTCAGCTGCATTTACTAAAACAAAAATAGTAGCTAGTATGCAGCTGCCAGCCCCCTCAGAGAGGGGGCACAAAAAAGAAGTAGAACTTTTTTTCCTCCCTCCTAGAGGGAGGGGGACCACGAAGTGGTGGAGGGAGATTTCATAAGTAAAGGAGATATATCAATGGCAGAGATTTTAGAAGAAAAAGACGTATTAAAAATGCTCGAAGAAACTGAAGCTGTGCTCCACGGCCATTTCCTGCTGACCAGCGGCCTGCATAGCCCCATGTATGTAGAAAAATTTAATGTGCTCCAACATCCTAAATATACCGAGCGTCTGTGCCAAGAAATCGCTCGTCGTTATGAAAACGACAATGTAGAGTTGGTTGTAGGCCCCATGACCGGCGGCATCCTGCTGGCTCACGAGGTGGGCAAGGCTCTGGGCACTCGTGCTATTTTCACCGAGCGTGAAAACGGCAAGATGACTCTGCGTCGTGGCTTTACAATTCCTGCTGGCACTCGCGTACTGGTAGTAGAAGACATTGTTACCACCGGCGGCAGTGTTAAAGAGGTTATGGAGGTTGTGAAGGAATGCGGTGGTGAGCTGGTAGGGGTGGGCCTGTTAGTTGACCGCAGCGGTGGCAAGGTTGACTTTGGCGTGCGTACCGAGGCTTTGCTGCATCTGAATGTAGAAACCTTCCAGCCGGACTCCTGCCCGCTGTGTGCTAAGGGCATTCCTTTTACTAAGCGTGGTCGCACCGGCAAATAATTTAAATTTACCAAATAAAAAGTCCCTACTCAGCTTGAGTAGGGACCATTTTATTTATTGCTGTTGTTCATAGGGCTGGTTAATCAGCTCTTGGTCATCAAAATAATTGATACGCATGGATGCGCGCACATCGTGCAGGGTTTCGGCGGCTGCTGCGGCAGCTACTTCGCTGCCCTTACGCAGAATTTCGTAAACCTCAGGAATGCGTTGCTCCCACATGTGACGGCGTTCACGAATAGGAGCCAGGGTTTCCTCCAGCACCTTCACGAGGAATTTCTTCACCTTCACGTCGCCCAGGCCACCACGTTGATAGTGGGCTTTGAGGGCATCCAGATTTTCATAATCGGGGAGATATTTAGGGAAATATTCCGGCTTGCAGAAGGCGTCCAGATAAGTGAACACACAGTTGCCCTCGATTTGGCCAGGGTCCTCCACCCGTACATGGTTGGGGTCGGTGTACATGGACATAACCTTTTTCTTGACCACATCAGCAGGGTCGCTTAAATAAATGCAGTTGCCCAAGGATTTACTCATCTTGGCCTTGCCATCGATACCGGGCAGACGCATGCAGGCATCATTGGAGGGCAGCACGATTTCCGGCATGGTCAGGGTAGAACCATACACAGAGTTGAATTTGTGCACTATTTCCCGGCATTGCTCCAGCATGGGCTCCTGGTCCTCGCCTACGGGCACGGTAGTAGCCTTAAAAGCAGTGATATCAGCGGCTTGGCTAATAGGGTAGCAGAAGAAGCCGACGGGAATGCTAGCCTCAAAATTACGCATTTTGATTTCGTTTTTCACAGTCGGATTACGCTGTACACGAGCCACAGTAACCAGATTCATATAATAAAAGGTCAGCTCGGTAAGCTGGGGTACCATGGATTGAATAAAAATAGTTGTCTTGGCCGGGTCCAGACCACAAGCCAAATAATCGAGAGCCACCTCAATAATATTCTTCCGTACCTTATCAGGATTTTCAGCGTTATCGGTCAAGGCCTGGGCATCGGCGATCATGATAAAAACCTTATCGAATTCGCCGGAGTTTTGCAGGCGTACACGCTCACGCAGGGAGCCCACATAGTGACCCACATGTAGACGACCGGTAGGGCGGTCACCGGTCAGGATAATTTTTTCTGCCATCTTCTATACCTCCAAGTGCCACAAGGGCAGTATATTTCTAAATCTATCTACTTATTATACCTTTTAACGTTGACTTTGTAAACGAGAAAAAAGACTTCCGTGGCAAATCCTGCGGTTTAAGGGATGATGGGCCAATTTAAAAAATTTGACTTATTAAGCAAAAGAGCTTATTATAAAACGAGATTATGATAAATGAAAGAGGTGCTTACCCATGAAAAAAATTCTGTTATTGTTAACTACTTTGGTAGCTATGACAGCCTGCAGCCTGTGCTTTGCAGCTGATGGTAACGATTTAAACAAGCAGCAAAAGACCTGCGAGCGTTTTATTGATGCTATTGACGCTGCTCCAGCTCCGGAATATGCAGTGATCAGTCCTTTGCTGAATGCTAAGCTAGCCGAAAAATTCACTGATAAGGTTTATGCGGCTTGGCAAAAGGGAGTCAAGGAGCAATTTGGCCAGCTTAAGGAAGCGAAATTTATTGCCTTTGAGCGTTTGGGCACTGCTTCTAGAGTAACCTATGTGGGTAATTTCGCTAAAAATGATAAGGTTGCCATTATCTTTGCCTTTGATGAAAAGAATGCCCTGCTGGAATTGGCCTTCAGACCCATTCCTAAGCCGGCAGAAGCAAAGCCCGCTGAGAGTAAATAAGAATTAGATAAATAAAAAATATATTAGCTTTGCAAAATAGAAATAGAGCAATATGTAGGGGCTATTTGCTCTAATAAGGAGGTTGTTTTTTGGAACGCGAGAGCTTTTCCTCACGCATGGGTTTTATTTTGATTTCTGCAGGTTGCGCCATTGGCTTAGGCAATGTATGGCGCTTTCCTTTCATCACCGGGCAATACGGTGGTGCATCCTTTGTTTTAATTTATTTGTGTTTCCTTCTGCTTTTGGGCTTGCCCATTATGGTAGCCGAATTTGCCGTAGGCCGGGCCAGCGTGCGTAGCGCTGCCCAGTCCTTCGATGTGCTGGAGCCCAAGGGCAGCAAATGGCATTGGTACAAATATGGCGCCATTGCGGGCAACGTTATTTTGATGATGTTTTATACTACAGTCTCCGGTTGGATGCTGTATTATTTTTACAAAATGGCTGTGGGCGGCTTTGTGGGTCTGGATGCCAAGGGCGTGGGCCAGGTTTTTGGCGCTCTGTTAAACGATCCGGTAACCATGACTGTGAATATGGTCTTGATTGTCCTGGCCTGCTTTGGTGTGTGCTATATGGGCGTGCAGGCAGGCGTAGAGCGCATTACCAAAATCATGATGACCTGTCTGTTAATCCTGATGGTGGTGCTGGCCGTGAATTCCGTCATGCTTCCCAACAGCGGCGAGGGTATGCGCTACTATCTGTACCCCGATTTTAACAAGGTTCTTGAGCATGGGGTGCGGGAGGTAGTCTTTGCCGCTATGGGCCAAGCCTTCTTCACCCTTAGCTTGGGTATTGGCTCGCTGGCCATTTTTGGCAGCTATATTGGTAAGGAGCAGCGCCTGACCGGCGAGGCTATGTGGATTATGGGCTTGGATACCTTCGTGGCCATTATTTCCGGCCTCATCATTTTCCCGGCCTGCTTTAGCTTCGGGGTAAATCCCGGCAGCGGCCCCAATCTGCTCTTTGTAACCCTGCCCAACGTGTTCAATGCCATGAGCGGTGGACAAATTTGGGGTACCTTGTTCTTCCTGTTCATGCTTTTCGCGGCCATGTCCACTGTTATTGCCGTATTCGAAAACATTATCTCCTGCATCTGCGATTTAACGGGCTGGGAGCGTAAGCGTGCCATTCGTTATAACATCGTGGCGATAATTCTGCTCTCCATGCCCTGTGTTTTAGGCTTTAATGTGTGGAGTCATATCCACCCCCTGGGCAAGGGCAGCTGTATTCTGGATTTGGAGGACTTTTTAGTCAGCAACAATCTGCTGCCTTTAGGTAGCTTGGTTTATTTAACCTTCTGCACCAGTCGTTATGGCTGGGGCTGGGACAATTTCATCCGGGAGGCTGATACGGGTGCCGGCGTGGGCTTTCCCAAATGGATTCGCTTTTACGTCACTTATATCCTACCCTTAATTGTGCTCTACATTTTTGTCAATGGCTATATGGCCATTTTCTCTAAAGGTTAAAAATTCCAGAAAAAATAAGCTGTAGTCGGGCTTAACGCCCAACTACAGCTTTTCTTTTTATAGGCTCTGCCTACAAGGCTTCCAGTAAGGGAGCTTATTTTTCGTAGGTAAAATTATTGATATGAGGACGCAGGTCTTCGCCCTTTTGAGCCTCGGCAGAAAGTACAGCCTGCACCAAAATAGCGTTTTCCAAACGCTTTCTTTGTAGCTTGCAGCCATACTCATAGGGCTTGGAAATATCACCGTTGATGAGATCCGCATTAGCATGGCAGCCACCGCTGCAGAAGAAGCGAGCCCAGCACTGACTGCATTCGGGCTTGGTCATCACATGGGTGTGGCGGAATTTTTGTACCAGCTCAGGCTTTACTACACCTGTTTCCAAGGTGCCCAGCTTAAATTGCTCACGGCCTACGAATTGGTGACAGGGATAGATATCACCATCGGCGGTGATGGCGAAATATTCATGACCGGCACCACAGCCTGCTAAACGCTTGGCTACGCAGGGACCATTGTCCAGAGCCACGTTGAAGTGGAAGAAGTCGAAGGGATCACCCTCACGACGCTTCTGTAAATATGCACGGGCCAGCTTGTCGTATTCTTCGAAAATTACGGGCAAATCTGCCTCAGTCAATACCCAGGGCTCGTCGATGCCCACAACGGGCTCCACGCTGATTTCCTTGCCCACCTTGGTCATATCCAGCACATCCTCGCAAAAATGGGTGCTGAAGTGGGTATAGGTGCCACGCAGATAGTAGTTCTTACCCTGACGGCTATCGATAAGCTTTTTAAAGCCACGCACAGCTGCGTCATAGCTACCGGCCTTATTGGGGAAGGGACGCATAGCGTCATGGGTTTCCTTTTTGCCATCCAGACTCAAAACTACCATCACACGATTATCATTCAAAAACTTAATGTTTTCGTCGTTTAAAAGGGTACCATTGGTGGTCAGGGTCAGCTTAATATTTTTACCGGTTTCCTGCTCACGACGGCGTACATAGTTCACAATGTGAGTCACAACGGGCCAATTCATTAAGGGTTCGCCACCGAATAAATCAAGCTCCAGATTGTGACGCTTTTTGCTGCCCTCAATGGCAAATTCCACGGCCTTTTCTGCGGTTTCCTTGCTCATGAGCTGGCGACAGCCGCCAAAGGAGCCGGTGTCGGCAAAGCAATAGCCGCAGCGTAGGTTGCAGTCATGGGTTACCAAAAGGCACAGGGATTTAACAATGGGCTTTTCCGCAAAGGTGGGGGGAACGTCGAAGGCAGGGCTAAAAAGCAAGCCCTCATCCTGCAGTCCGTGCATTTCCTCTAAAGCGTCCCGCAAATCCTCTTCACTATATTTATCCTTTAAAGCGGCCAGAGCTGCTTCATCATTGCTGCCATCATAATAATCAAGCAAATCGTAAATTACTTCATCCACCAGATGCACGGCACCGCTGTTCACATCCAGCACTGCCATATTGTCATCTAAACGCATTTTATGTATCAGCATTCATTTCAACCTTTCTTCTACAAAATTAACCATGCATTACATTATAGCATTTTGTTAGCTCTTGCTCAAGAGCTGGAAAAGTTTTTCTCGTCTGCTCAGGAATTGCGATTGAAATTGTTAGTGTTTTGTGATATTATTAAGAAAAGAAAATATTAAATGTTGAGCCTTTGTTTATTTTTTAAAGATAGATAAAAACAGGTGATAATCATGATGAAAAACTATAGCTATAAAGATATTCTGAATAAAAGAGGGGCCGTAATGGTCCTTTTCGCTATTTTGCTGCCAGTGCTTTTTGGCTTTGTGGGCTTTGGCTTTGATGTGGGCCTGCTCTACATGCAAAAGGGTAAGCTGCAGGACATAGCTGATGCTACGGCCCTGGCCGGAGCTGCCCATTTAGGCGAGGAGGGTGACGCCGTCGCTAAGGCGGTGGCTGACTTTGCTAAGGCCAATGGCCTTGATGTGAGCGAGAATTCTTTGGTTGCGGTGAATAGCGATGGTTGGAGCAGCCTCGCCCAGCTCGGGGATAACGAGGAGCTACGGGTGGCCTATGGTGTTGTCACCGTCGATAATAAGGAACGGCTGCGGGTACGTATTGATAAGCGGGTGCAGATGCCCTTTGTGGCAGTGCTCACCTCCGCTTGGGACAAGGGCTTGCCTGTGGCGGCTGTGGCGGCAGCAGAGGGCAATGTGGGTGATGAGCCTGTTTTTAGAATTATCGGTAGGAACGGCGTCTATGACCATTTTTTCAATTTGAGTGGTGCTAGCTCCGCAGGCGAGCCTGATAAATGGATTAAGGGCAGCATTTATGCGGGCAATATGCTACGTGCTTCCTATAAACAAAACAATCCGCAGCAAGCAAGAAATATGGTCTCTGTGGATGGGTATATTTTTGCGGATATGATGAATACGGGCCTGCCTTTAATGAACGGTGTAACCGGCACTAGTAGCAGCCCCAGCGACGATAGAATTTTCCGCAGTGATTATGTGCGTAGAAAAAATGGAGAGGAAGTTCTTTCTGGCTTTGATGCTTTACTGCCTTCTAATTATAAAGCTCCGAACTGGAGCTACTCGGCCAAGAATCTGGCGGAAAATAAGCTACGCGAGTATTCAAGGACGCTGAATGACATGATAACAAATGGTTATTATAAACGCAAAGCCATGAATAAAGAGGGTAAATGTAGATATATTTGTAATAAGGCTGTTAAAGAAGAATTGGATTTAAAAGGTATTACGGTACCCGACTTGAAATTTGAGAGAGTTAATGATAAAGGGGTAGAGCAAAGCGGCTGGAGGGATAAAGAACCTAAAGATATGAACCACCAATATAGCAATATCAATATTGGAGAAGAAGAAATAGATGTGCTCTATGTAGAAATTCAAGGGGATAATGTTGGTCAAAGATTGGAATCAGGTAGGGAGGGTGCTGTATGGCTTGGTGCCTATCCTAAAACTGACAAGCTTAGAAAGGTAAATTTGTTAATTGTAGAGCTAAAGACCGAGCCCACTACAGCTCAAAGTACTGAGGGTCTAACAGCGGATAAATTAACTGGTAGCTTTATCATTATGCCTGGTAGTAGTGGTTGCCAATTTGGAGCGATCTATAGCCAGGCCAATTTGGAAATTAGGGCCCCTTATGAACAGAAGGATGATGGAAATTATAACTCCTTTACCGGACCAGTTTTTAGCGAGAAATTTGTTTCTTTTTCCTATGATGACAAGTGTGGCGGTAATGGCAGGGCCCATCCTCATTTTGGGAAAGATGCTGTTATAGCTGGTAATGTAGTTTTATTTGGCTATGGATATGAAATTGGCCCCAATGTCGTTGTGGATGAAAAGCATATGGGCACCCACTATTATGATGATTTTACCAATTATAAAATCAAGGACAATAGCGGCGATGGTCAAAATTGGTGGGATTCAGGCATAAAGACTGTAGACAAGCTGAATTCTGAGAATCAGACTTTCGTTATGAGTGGCTTTAATTTTCATGATGAGCAATATGTAAAGGATAATCCGGGAGCCCAAAATGAAATCGAGCTTTTGCAGAGGCTATGGGCTGCTATTGATGGACGAGACAAAAATTATAATGAAGACCATAATGTTGCGATCAATCTTAAGGGGTCCTTGTATGGAGATTATGGTCGCTGGCCCACAGAATTTGGTAATGGCGGTGGTAGTGATGGTAGTAGTTCCATTCGCATGTGTACGTTTGATGGGCCAGAGGATGCCGGCAGCAGCACCACCACAACA
>SFCN01000045.1 GCA_004558595.1 Phascolarctobacterium sp.
TCAGGGCACCGAAAAGGTGCTGGCTGCCTATACGATTACCGTAACCCACCGACCGGATATGGATGTGGTGACTAAGGCCCGTGCTGCTTATGAGAAGCTGAAGGAGGAGGCCAATGATTTGAGCGATGCCATTGAGGCGGCAGCATTGACTTCGCGGATTCCTAAAGAGGCAGAGCCTACCTTCCCTGTGACTGCGGATTTGGATTATGTGTATAAGCATTTGGAGGAATATGTAGCTTAATTTAAAGCTTAATAGGGTGAACGATATTGTTAGCGACTTGTTAGATGGACGGGATATCTTCAAGATACTTGCATTGAAAGTAAGGTTATCTTCTTGATGAAATCTCTTTCATCCATGCGATAAAAAGGAGTATAAACGTCAGTGAAGAGGGATGGGGGATAAAGATCGCAACCTCATAAGCCCGAATGCGGATGCTCTCGAAGCCATACTCAGTAAAACCGCTAACAACAACAGACGCCAACAGCTAACTGCGATAACACGCTAACACGTTTATCTTAGTCAGTTCTAGCGGTGCTAATGAATATGTAGTAGCCTTGTTAATATAAAGGGCGGCCTAAGGCTTAGCCAAAGGCCGCTCTTTTATAAAAGTGGAGGATATGGAATGGAAAAATTTATTGCCTTTGAAAAGCTATCTAAAAAGGAACAGAGAAAGCTCAATTCCGCTAAGCGTGGTAGCTGGGGCTTAGTGAAGCCTATTACCAAGGTAAAAGAATCTGCGAAGATTTATAATCGTAAAAAGAAGCAGGATTTTAGAAGCTTTGATGGTTTCCAAAGTCCTGCTTTTTGCTTTTGATGGGTATAATTTTTCTATTGGAGTTTCTGAGAAATAAACGTCCCTCGTGATGTTTCTTCTCAACACATGAATGCATACAAAATTTATTATTGACATTTACAGTTTCGGCGTTTATACTATGCGTATAGACAAAATAAAGGCAAGGAAGTCTGGCTGCAAGCTTAAGCAGCCAGGCTTTTTTCATTTTCTGCTCAGGCTGAGGGTGGGTACAGTCCCATCTTATGGTATAATTAATGGTAACAGAAACTGATTCGTTGTGAAGGAGGATTGAGGGAGCATCATGAAGATTGCGCATATTGCCGATACCCATTTTGGCAAGGACTTAAAAAAGATAAATTTTGCAGATTATGACCAACCCTTTTGGTTAGAAAAATTCCTAGAAGATATCCAAAAGGAGCAGGTAGAGGTCGTCCTCATGGCTGGGGATATTTATGATGATAAAATCCAGCCCATTAAGGCCATTAATTTATTTGGCACCTTTTTAGAAAGGCTGAATGACCTGAATATTATTGTTTTTATTGTGCCGGGAAACCACGACCAAGCTGATAGATTGGCTGCCAATAGCAAGCTTTTGCAAAAGCAAAATATTTACTTCGCCAATGAACTGACCAGGGAGCTGGTACATAAGGCACTGCCCCTAGCTTCTGGCACGGAGGTTAATTTTTGGCTGTTACCATATGTGGAGCCCCTCAATGTGCGTCGGGTGCTGGGCCGTGACGATATCACCAGCTACGACAGCGCCGTGCGGGAGCTGCTCAGGCTGCAGCCCTTGAACAATGAGGACGTGAATATTATTGTAGCTCATCAAAATGTGCTGGCAGGGGCTACGGAGCGTATTTTAAACGACCATGAGGTGGATATAGGCTACAGTGGCGAGGTGGATTATACTGCCTTTGACGGCTTTGATTATGTGGCTCTGGGGCATATCCACGGCATGCAAGCTATAGGTCGGGACGGGGTACGCTACGCAGGAGCACCATTGCAGTACGATTTTTCTGAGGAGGGACGCAAAAAGGGTTATCTCTTAATAGAAATAAATGGCAAAAATGAGCTGAAAATTACGGAAAAAGAGCTGCCCCTGCCCCATGAGGTGATGGTGCTGCCTAAGGGAGCTGCGGCCGCGACCCTAGAGGAATTACTGGAAATGGGCAAGCAGCTTAATGATAAGGAAAAATACTATTTTAAAGTACGTATTTGGAATAGCTCCTTGGTGGGCAAGGCTCAGGAGCAGCTTTATGCTGTGTTTGGTCAAAATAATTTGCTAGAAACAGAGATCGTCCGTGAGGGAGCCAGCAGCTACGCCATTGCCAATGCTAAGGGCAGCAGTGGTCGCACCCTGGAGGAAAATTTCGCCTACTTCTACAAGGATAGGAATAAGCAGGAGCTGGATGCTAAGGGAAGACTGGTGGTGGCCAAGATTATTGAGCAGCAGCAAAATGATGGCTATATTGGAGCTATGGGCACGGGCAGCGAGAAGGAGGCCTATAAGCAGGCGGCCTTCGCTAAGCTTATCGCGGCCTTGGAAGAGGAATTGGAGGATGAAGCATGAAATTTATTAAACTAAAGCTAGCAGCCTTTTTATCCTTCAAGGACAGAACGGAAATCAATTTTGCTCAGTTTGGCAATAAGCTGATCCTGCTCTTCGGTGGCAGCGGCGTGGGCAAAACGGCGATTTTTGATGGCATTACCTTTGCCCTGTATGGCAGGGGCAGCGGCAAGGACCGCTGCGCTGGTAAGGTTGAGGATTATCACAGCGATTTCGCCAAGGAGCAGGACGAGCAGGGTAACGTGATTTATCACGGGCCCATGCTGGTGGAGCTGGAGTTTGAGCATGATGGTCAGCAATATATTGTTACCCGGGAAATAAAATGGGGTGAGAATGGTAAAAATAAGGGCTTTACCTACGAGATGGAGCTAAAATGCGAGGGCATTTCCCTAGTCAGCGATACGAAAAAGGCCAGCAATGGTACCTTCGCCGGTAATTTCCCCGATAAGGTCTCCGCAAGAATTGTGGAAATGCTGGGCCTCAATGCGGACCAGTTCAGTCAAGTGGTAATTTTAGCTCAGGGCGAATTTGCCAAATTCCTCAATGCTAACGCTCAGGATAGGGAAGCAATATTGACCAAGCTGGTGGATAACGAGGATTACGTGGACTTTCAGCTGCGTCTGCGAGAAATGAAGAATTATCTGAAGCGAGTGATCGACGGCATTGACGGAGAGATTCAGCAGCATTTAAATATCCTGAGGGGACGTCCCACCATTAGTGAGGAAGAAAAAAGTCAATATACAGTGGTGGATGAGCAGCTTTTAGTGTCGCTGCGTACTAACCTTGAGAGCAAGGTGCAGCAAATTAAGGCTTTACAAGGGACTATTGAGGAGCAGGAGGCTAAGGTTAACCAGCTCAATGGGCAAAAGGGTGCTGCGGATGAGCAGAATAAGCTTTTTGATAATCAAACCAAGCAGTTAGCAGAAGCTCAGGCAGGTCTTGCCGATTTACAAAGAAGGTTTGATATTGCCCGTTGGGAAAAAGTGCTGGCAGATTTAGTCAAGCTGCAGGAAATTTTGCCCCAGTTTGAGGCCTTTAGCTCTGCTTCCCAAGAGCTGCAGGATAATAAGGAAGCAATAAGCAGCTTGGAGCAAGGAATTGCCCAAAATAAACTGCAGGAGGTAGGCTTAGCCCAAGCGAAAACAGCAGTGGAGCAGGAGCATACGCCTCAAATTAGCATCCTTGAAGGAAATGTGCAAAGGTTGGAAAAGGCCCTGCCCCTATATGATAATTTGCATGCAGCAAGGGAGCTGCTTCAGAAATTGGTCAAGGCCTTAACAAGTGCAGAAGACAAGGTAAAAGCTAGTCAAGCCGCTTATGAAAAGGCCTTGGCCGCTAAGGAAGATTGCGAGCAGCAATTAACTGCTTTAGGTAATGTGGCGGCTCGCAAGGCAGAGCTGGAGGCACAGGTGCGAGAGGCGAAGCAGTCTGTCCAAGAGCTGCACAAGCTGCAGGAGGATGTAGAGGAGGCTCAGCGTAAGCTGGCCCTTTATGAAAAAGATAAGCAGAAGGAGCAGCAAGCAGAGCAGGAGAAAAATACTTGTTTAGCGGCCTATGATCTTGCTCAGCAGGAGTATTACCTAGCGGAGCAAAAATTCCAGAGCGGCAGCATCGCCAATAAGGTGCGTGAGCATGCCCAAGCAAAGCAGCTTACTGAGGTGGAATGCCCCGTGTGCCACACAGTGCATAGGGTCGAAGCCTTAAGTCAATGGGAAAGCTGCGGGGAGCTGCCGGAAAAAAATGCTTTGGTCGAGGCGGAGAGAATGCATAAGCAGGCTGTGGAAAAATTTGTGGCTGCTCAAACAGCAAGAGCCGCCAGCAAGGTAGCCTATGAGATTGACCAGCAAAACACGCTACAGAGGGCACAAAAGCTTTTGGAGCGTCCTTTGAGCTGGGAGGAGCTCCAGAATATGGCTAAGCCTAGCAATCCAGTGGCCCAGGCTTTGGGCCACTGGCAGCAGGAAAAGGAGCGGCGGACTCAGGCCTTCGCGGCCGCGAAGGCCCAGGCTGAGCAGCAAAGCAAGCTGCAGCAAGGCTTGGAGCAGGCCAAGGCAAGTCTGCCAAGCCTGAAAAAGGCTTGGGATACCGGTGTCCTCGCTAGGGATAAGGCGAAGCAGGCTGTGGACGAGCAAAAAAATGCAGTCGCCACCGTCCAGGGCATGCTAGCGGGCTGCCCTGGGACGAAGGAGCAGGGGCTGGCTGAGCTGGCCCAGGCTAAGCAAGAAAAAAAGGCCTTGCAGCAGGCGGTGCTTGCTGCTGCAGAGGCCTGGCAGGCCTGCGTCAGGGCCATTGCAAAGTGCAAGGGCCAGCTAGAGCAGGCCCTGCAAAATCGCCATACCCTAGAGGAGAAGCTGGTCAGCTGTGAGAGCAACTATCACGCAGCCTTGGCAGGCTGCGCTGTAAGCGAGGCTGAATTCTTCAGGATGCACGAGGACTGTAAGGATAGAAACGGCGCCAAGCTGACCAGCAATAACGTGGCTGGAGCTACCCATAGTACCCGGGACAAAGTGGATGAATATAGAAGGGTGGAGTCCGGCTATCTCCACACCATCGCCAGCCTTAGCTCAGAGCTTAAGGGTAAGCAGCGCATAGATACCACAGCTCTTGTTAACGCCATCAACGGCTTAAACGCTACCTTAAAGGAGAACAAGGAAGCCAAGGCGACGCTGCAAACGGATAAGGAGTTTAACGAGCAGACACTGACTAAGGTTTCGGCCTGCTTTAAAAACAGGCTTAAGAAGCAGAAGGTCTATCGGGTGCTGGAGCCCTTGGCAGAGGCTGCCAACGGCACCATTTCCTTTAATCGCTATGTTTTAGAGGATTTGTTCTGCTCCATGCTGGATAAGGCCAACGATAGGCTCAGCGTTTTGTGCAGCGGTCAGTATGAGCTGCGGCCCATCCAGGAGGGTCAGGCCAAGAAGAATACGGGTCTGGGCTTTACGGTCTACGATTGCATTAACCAGAGCCATCGGGAAAGCGGCGCCAATTCTGGCGGTGAAAAGTTTGAGATTTCCCTTTCCTTGGCCCTGGGCCTATCAGATATCGTGCAAAGCTGTAGCAAGAAGGCCAGCCGTATCGAAAGCCTCTTTATAGATGAAGGCTTTGGCACTCTGGGCAAGGAGGAGCTGGAAAAAACCAAGCGCTTGCTCCTAGAGTTGTCCGGTGGCTCACGGCAAATCGGCATCATTTCCCATAATCCGGTGCTGGAGGATGCTATTAAGAATCAAATCGTGGTAGAGCGGGACAAGCAAACTCGTTCCGGCACTAAGGTTAGCTTTAAAATGGACTTTTAAACATAACGAAAAACACTCCGCAGGGGATGATGCGGAGTGTTTCTCTTAGGAAAGCTGTTTATGATGAATTTGATGGGAAGGGTGTAGCAGGTTTCATCCTTGCTACACCTATAGTATACTACACTCTAGTGGCAGAAAAAGGGCAAAGTATTGAAGAATTTGTGAAATCGGAGATTTTTAAAACATAATATCTAATCTTATGAATTAAAGTATCTGATAATCTTATCGTCAATACAAGGAAATGTTTAATCAAGGGGAATACAAAAAGATAAGTGTAGCGTATGTTACACAAAAATGGAGGAATGTAAATTTGTCTTCCTGGAGTAAAATTTTTTTAGAAAATACTGTCCTTTGTATAAATACAAATTACTTTTTTGTCTTCCTTGTTTGTGCTGCTTAAAAACACAAAAGAGTTAATTATCGAAAAATGTCCACGAGATTATTGTAAAGATAAGCATGAAAAATGGTGAACATTCTGAAAAAGCTGGGTAAATGTTACACCTCCTAGGCACTTGCCAGAGCGTGCATACCGTGGTATAATCGGAACATCAAATTGCTGCACATCTTTATGGCAGCGGGAGAAGAGAGGGAAACTCATTATGAAAATGAAGAAGCTGTTATCCGTATTATTAGCCTCTGCTGTAATGATTGGCGCAATGACTGGCTGCGGTGGCGACAAGAAAAAAGACGAAAAGAAGGCTGCTGGCGACACCATTAAGGTGGGCGTATTCCTGCCCTTGACCGGCGACAATGCTGCTGGCGGCGAATTGGAGCTGCGCGGCATTAAATTGGCTAACAAATTGCATCCCGAGGTATTGGGCAAAAAAGTGCAATTGATCGTTGCCGATAACAAATCCGATAAGGCTGAAGCTGCTTCCGTTGCAGCTCGTTTGATTGAAAAGGATAAGGTTTGCACCATTTTAGGCACCTATGGTTCCTCCTTGGCTATGGCTGCAGGCAATATTGTTAAAGAAGCAAAGGTTCCGGCTATCGGCACCA
Source organism: Phascolarctobacterium sp. (assembly GCA_004558595.1). GTDB lineage: Bacteria > Bacillota > Negativicutes > Acidaminococcales > Acidaminococcaceae > Phascolarctobacterium_A. Next base: position 6,654 of record SFCN01000045.1, read on the forward strand.
GCTGCACCAACCCCCAAGTAACTGCTAACAACGATTACTATTTCCGTGCATGCTTCATCGACCCCTTCCAAGGCACTGTAATGGCTAACTACGCTTTCAAGAAGGGCGCTAAGAAGGTTGCTATCGTACAAGAAGTATCCAACGACTACTCCGTTGGTCTGGCTAAATTCTTCGTTGAAGCTTTCCAAAAGCTGACCAACGACAAGAACTGCATCATCGACGTTGCTAACTACCAAACCGGTGATAAGGACTTCACCGCTGTATTGACCAACCTGAAGGCTAAGAACCCGGACGCAGTATTTGCTCCTGGTAACTTCACTGAATCCGCTCTGCTGATTAAACAAGCTCGTCAATTGGGCATTAAAGCTCCGTTCATGGGCGGCGACACCTGGGAAACCCAAGAATTCATCGATGTTGGTGGCAAGGATGTTGAAGGCTGCGTATTGAGCACTGCGTTCGACCGCGAAAAAGCTTCCACCGAAGAAGCTAAGAAATTCTTGAAGGCTTACACCGACGAGTATAAAGGCGAGCCCTCCGCTCTGTCCGCTCTGGGCTATGACTCCTACCTGATCGCTATCGACGCTATCAAACGCGCTGGCGGCACCGATTCCAAGAAGATTCGTGACGCTATCGCTACCACTAAGGATTTGGAAGCTGTAACCGGCAAAACCACCTTGGATAAGAATGGCGATGCTATTAAGGCTGCTGTTATTAAGGTTGTTAAAGACGGCAAATTCAAATACTTGGATTTCGTAGACGTTAAATAATTAAGGACCTTAAAGATGCTCCCGCTTCCGTCCGAGGAGGTGGGAGCATTAGTTTTAGATTTTTTCTGGTGGTGAAGAAATGGATTTTTTGACTCAATTCTTTCAGGTTATCGCCAACATGTCCGCCGCAAGTCTTGCTCAGCATATCGTTAACGGTATTTCCTTAGGCAGTCTGTACGCCTTGATCGCCATTGGCTATACCATGGTTTATGGCATTTTGCTGATGATTAACTTCGCCCATGCGGATATTGTTATGATGGCCTGCTATTTTGCCTTTTTTGGCATCACGGTATTCCACATACCCTGGTACCTGACCTTTATTTTGGTCATCATCGCTACGGCGCTGCTGGGCGTGGTTATTGAACGCACTGCTTATCGTCCCCTGCGTGATGCTCCGAAAAACTCCGTGCTGATTTCCGCGATTGGCGCTTCCTTCCTTTTGGAAAATTTGGCTAACTATCTCTTCAGCGGTCGTCCCCTGCGTTTCCCGGATATTCCCCTGCTCAGCCAGACCATTGGCATTGGTAGCGTACAAATTCAAGCCATTTGCTTGGTGATTCCTGTTATTACCTTCATTAGCTTAATCGTGCTGCTGCACATCGTAAACCATACGAAAACCGGTATGGCCATGCGCGCCGTATCCAAGGATTACGAAATTGCCCGGGTAATGGGCGTAAATATTGATAGAGTAATCTCCATTACCTTTATCATTGGTAGCTCCCTGGCAGCCATCGGCGCCTTCATGTGGGGCGTGCGCTATCCTGGTATTACCCCGCTCTTAGGCGTTATGCCGGGCCTGAAATGCTTCATTGCGGCCGTAATCGGCGGCATTGGTAATATTAAGGGCGCTGTTATCGGCGGCTTTATCCTGGGCTTGGGCGAGGTTTTAATCGTAGCCTTCTTCCCGCAGTTGTCCGGCTATCGCGATGCCTTTGCGTTCATTGTTCTGATTATTATTCTGTTCTACAAGCCCACAGGTCTGTTGGGTGAAAAAACTACGGAGAAGGTGTAAGCATGAGTAAAAGAAATATGATACTGACCGTAGTTGGCCTCATAGTGCTCTTTGCTGGTGCTTGCTACGCTCAGTTTGAATTGGACTCCTATTTGCGCAGAATTATCAATCTGTGCTTGATTTATGCCATAATCGGCCTCTCCATGAACCTGACCAACGGCTTCGCCGGTCAATTCAGCTTAGGTCAGGCTGGCTTTATGGCCTTGGGCGCCTATGTAGTAGGCGTGTTCACCGTGCCGGTGGAGCTCCGCGCCAACGTTTTCTACGCTGTGCCCATGAATCCCTTGATCGCCGATATTCAATTGCCCCTGTGGCTAGCCCTGATTGTGGGCGGTCTTTTGGCGGCGCTGGTGGCCTTTTTGATCGGAACCCCGGTGCTGCGGCTCCGTGGCGACTATCTGGCCATTGCTACCCTGGGCTTTTCTGAGATTATCCGCATTGTGATTACCAATGCCCAAAGCTTCACTAACGGTGCTTTGGGTATTAAGGATATCCCCACTATTAACGATGTGCGGTACATTTTCCTAGTAACAGCTATTATTTTCCTGTTTATCACCTGCCTTATCAATTCTTCATATGGACGTGCTTTTAAGGCCATCCGCGAGGATGAAATCGCTGCTGAGGCCATGGGCGTGGGCCTGTTCCGTCACAAGTGCATGGCCTTTATGCTGAGTGCCTTCTTCGCCGGCATTGGCGGTGGCCTTTATGCGACGTTGCTGGGCACTGTTGACCCGAAAAACTTCCTCTTCACCCTGACCTATAACTTCCTTTTGATCATCGTGTTGGGCGGTATGGGCAGCATCACCGGCAGCATGCTGGGCAGTATTATCGTTACGGCAGGCCTAGAATACCTGCGTATTTTCGACGAGCCCTGGGAAATCTTCGGTACTGTTATTCCCCTGTTCCGTCCCGGCTTCCGTATGGTAATTTTCTCCCTGCTGCTCATGATTTGCGTTCTCTTCTGGCGCAAGGGAATTATGGGTACGGAGGAATTTACTTGGGATAAGTTTGTTGCTTTCTGCAAGAATCCTTTCAAATACTTTACGCGGAAAGGAGCAAAGAACCATGGCTAAGACTCAAACTGTTTTAAAAACCGATACCATGACCATGCGTTTTGGCGGTGTAACCGCAGTATTCCAATTGAATTTGGATATTCGCGAGCACCAGATTGTGGCCTTGATCGGCCCCAACGGCGCCGGCAAAACCACGGCCTTTAATATGATCACAGGTGTATACACTCCCACCGAGGGCGATGTAATCTACACTGCTCCTGGAGCTGACCCAGTAAAAATCACTGGCAAGCGTCCCAGCGATATCGCTAAAATGGGCATAGCCCGTACCTTCCAAAATATCCGCTTGTTCAAGGATTTAAGTGTCTACGAGAATGTTATGATCGCTAAGCATTTGCACTTAAAGTCCAATTTCCTGTCTGCGACGCTGCATCTGCCTTGGTATAACAAGGAGCAGCGTGCTATGGAAGCGGATGTGGAGAAGCTGCTGCGCTCTGTGGATTTGTGGGAGCTGCGCCACGAGAAGGCTAGCAGCTTGCCCTATGGCAAGCAGCGCCGCCTGGAAATCGTGCGTGCTCTGGCTACCAATCCTAAGATTTTGCTCTTGGATGAGCCTGCGGCTGGTATGAACCCCAAGGAAACAGAGGAGCTGACGGAGTTCATCCGTCAGATTCGTGACGAATATAAGCTGACCATCTTTATGATTGAGCATCATATGGATTTGGTTATGGAAATCAGCGATTGGATTTATGTGCTGGACTTTGGTATGCTCATCGCTGAGGGCACTCCGGCAGAAATCCAGAACAATAATCGCGTAATCGAGGCATATCTGGGGGTGGATGAAGATGCTTAAGGTTAATGATTTAGTAGTATCCTACGGCGGCATCGAAGCCCTGAAGGGTATTTCCCTCGAGGTGCCCGATGGTAAGATCGTAACTTTAATCGGCGCCAACGGCGCCGGCAAGAGCACCCTGCTGCGGAGCATTATCGGCCTCGTAAAGCCGGACAGCGGCTCCATTACCTATGGTGAAAAGCAGCTTATCGGTCTGAATTCCCAGCAAATCGTGGAAAACGGCATTACTCTGGTTCCTGAGGGCCGTCGCGTGTTCCCCAACCTGACTGTATTGGAGAATCTGCAAATCGGCGCTTATTTGCGCAATGATAAAGATGGCATCGCCAAGGACATTCGCTGGATTTACGATTTATTCCCTCGCCTAGAGGAACGCAGCTGGCAAATGGCCGGTACCTTGAGCGGTGGCGAGCAGCAGATGCTGGCCGTGGGCCGTGCTCTTATGAGCCGTCCCAAGGTGCTGATGATGGACGAGCCCTCCTTGGGCTTGGCTCCCTTGATTATTAAGGATATTTTCAATATTATCCAAGAGATTAATCGTCAGGGCATGACCATTCTTTTGATTGAGCAGAACGCCAATATGGCTCTGAAGATTGCCGATATCGCCTATGTGCTGGAGACAGGTCGCATTACTATGACCGGCAGCGGTAAGGAGTTGCTGGAGAATCCGGAGATTAAGGCGGCATATTTAGGCAAAAAGAAGTAGAATTCCTCAGTCAGTTTTTTTACTAATGTCAATTTGTAAGATGCCTCGCCCACCGGGAGAGGTGCCGAGCTTGCGAGGCGGAGAGGGGATTCTGCGAACAATAATATAGTATGTTCAAGCCCCTCTCAGTCATCCGCATTTACTATGTCTTTCAATTGGAGGCTAATGCGCGGCCTGACAGCTCCCCCGGTGGGGGAGCCTATCTTCCGTATTTTATTAAGAGGTGGAGGAATTTAATAAAGCAATTTAGTCAACCAGCTAGCAATAGTTGGTTGACTATTTTTTTCACAGTAGGTATAATTATAAGGTAAATTAACTTGTAAAGTGTTGGCTAAATAGAAGCGACAAGCGCATTAGGAGGCAATCCTGTGATTAAGATAGAAAATCTGAAGCATTATTATACGGATAGCGATGGCAACCAGGTCAAGGCCCTTGACGGCGTGGATTTATCCATTGAGCAGGGCGAATTCGTGGCTATTATCGGTGCCAATGGCAGCGGCAAATCCACGCTGGCGCGGCATTTGAACTGCTTGCTCCTGCCTACGGAGGGTAGGGTTGAGGTCGGCGGTCTTGATACTATGGAAGAAGATAATATGTGGGATATTCGCCAGCAGGTGGGCATGGTTTTCCAAAACCCCGATAACCAAATCGTGGCAGCGGTGGTTGAGGAGGATGTGGCCTTTGGCCCGGAGAATATCGGCGTGCCGGGGCCGGAAATCGGCCCTCGCGTAGCGAAGGCCTTGGCGGCCGTAGGCATGACGGAGTATGCCAAGCATGCTCCCCATCGCCTGAGCGGCGGTCAAAAGCAGCGTGTGGCAATCGCCGGCATCATGGCCCTTGAGCCTAAATGCATCGTGTTGGACGAGCCCACGGCTATGCTGGACCCTCAGGGTCGCAAGGAAATCGTCAGCACTGTGCAAAAGCTGAACAAGAAAAAGCAAATTACCATTGTCTATATTACCCACTACATGGAGGAGGCGCTGGCTGCTGATAGAGTGGTGGTCATGGAGAAGGGGCATATCCGCTTTATGGGTACGCCGAGAGAGGTTTTCAGCCGTGTGGACGAGCTGGAAGCGTTGGGCCTGGAAGCACCGCTGGCGGCCAAGGTGGCCAGCGAGCTGCGTAAGAGCGGCGTAAAGCTGCCTAGTGGGATTATTACGGATGAGGAGCTGGCGCAAGCATTATGTCAATAAAACTATCGCATATTTATCATACATATTCTAAGGCCACGCCCTTCGAACGCTTGGCGTTGCAGGATGTGTCCTTGGAGATTAAGAAGGGCGAGATTGTGGCCATCATTGGTCATACTGGTAGCGGTAAATCCACCTTGGTGCAGCATTTGAACGGACTTTTGCAGCCGGATAAGGGCACGGCCACCATTGATGAGGTGGATATCAGCGCTAAGGGGACGCAGGCCAAGAATGCCCGCCAGCAGGTGGGTATGGTGTTCCAATATCCCGAGCACCAAATTTTCGCGGAAACAGTCTTTGAGGATATCGCTTTTGGTCCTCGCAATAAGGGCTTTAGCGAGGAAGAGGTGGCTAAGCAGGTTAGGGAAGCCATGGATTTCGTGGGCTTGGACTATGATACCTTCGCTCAGCGCTCTCCCTTTCAGCTTAGCGGCGGTCAAATGCGTCGGGTGGCCATCGCAGGCGTGGTAGCCATGAATCCCGACTATTTGGTTTTAGACGAGCCCAGTGCAGGGCTGGATCCTCGCAGTCGTAACGCTGTTTTTCGTGAGATTATGGCTTTGCACAAGAGCCGTGGTATCGCTATCGTGCTGGTAACCCATAGCATGGAGGAGGCCGTGAAATATGCTAATCGCCTGCTGGTAATCAACGGCGGCAGAGTGCTTTTTGACGGCGAGCCTGGGTTGATTTTTAAGGAGCATGGCGCTGAATTAGTGCAGGTAGGCGTAGATGTGCCCCAGGTGTATAAGCTGGCCGATTTGCTGCGGCAAAGAGGCTTGAAGCTGCCGGAGGGAATTAAGGATGAGATGGCTCTGGTGAAGGCCATTAAGAAAGTGAAGGGGTGGAAATAATGCTTACAGAAATTACTTTAGGTCAATATTTCCCAGGAAATTCCTTGATTCACCGTCTGGACCCGCGTACGAAGATTCTGGCGACGATTATTTATATTATCGCTATTTTCTTTGCTGATACATCCCTGTCCTACGGCATTTTAACAGCCTTTGCCGCCGGCGTGATTATGATTTCCCGACTGCCCTGGCTCATGGTGCTGAAATCGCTGAAGCCTATTTGGATTATTATCTTCTTTACCTTATTAATTCATATGTTCACCGCTCCCGGCGAGCATATTATTTGGACCTGGAAGTTTTTAAGCGTGACCCAGGAGGGGCTTGACTTGGGTCTGAAGATGGCGGTGCGCTTGGTGCTGCTGCTGCTCTTTTCTTCAGTGCTCACCTTTACTACCTCTCCCATTGTCCTTACGGATGGCATCGAGCATTTGTTGCGTCCCTTTAAGGCGCTGGGCGTGCCGGCCCACGAGCTGGCCATGATGATGACCATTGCCCTGCGCTTTATTCCCACCCTGCTGGAGGAAACGGACCGCATTATGAAGGCCCAGACGGCCCGTGGCGCGGATTTCGCCAGCGGCAATCTTTTGCAGCGTATGAAGAATATGCTGCCCCTTTTGGTGCCGCTGTTTATTAGCGCCTTCCGCCGTGCTGACGAGCTGGCCGTGGCCATGGAGGCACGCTGTTACCGGGGTGGCGAGGGTCGCACTCGCATGCACGAGCTGGCCTATGGGATCAGCGATTACACCGCTCTCGTTCTGGTACTGGCCTTGGCCGTGGGTCTAGCTGTAATGCGTTGGGGTAAGCTATGCGGACTATAAAGCTGGTTGTGTCCTATGATGGCAGCTGCTATCATGGCTTTCAAAAACAAAAGGATTACGTCACTATCCAGAGTGTACTGGAGGAAAAGCTCGCCATGCTGTGCGGCGAGCCCGTGGTGATCGCCGGCAGCGGTAGAACCGATGCCGGGGTCCATGCCCTGGCTCAAACTGTGACCCTTACTACGAAGGGACGCATTCCCTGCACCAATATGGTGCGAGCTAGTCGCCGTTTACTACCGCGAGATATCGTTGTGCTCAGCGCTGAGGAAATGCCGGAAGTCTTTCATGCACGCTTTAGCGCCTGCTGGAAGGCTTACGAGTATAGGGTGCTGTGCGCGGCCGCGCCCGACCCCTTTAGAGCACGCTACACATGGCAAATGCCGGAGACTCTGGATGTGGAAGCCATGAATGAGGCTGCGGCGCTACTCTTGGGCACCCATGACTTCAGCGCTTTTCGCAGCAGTGGCAGCGTGGATAGCTCGCCGGTGAAGACTATTTACGAGGCTGGCTGGCGCAAGGAGGGGAGCGAGCTGGTCTTTCGCATCGCGGGAGATGGCTTCGTGTACCACATGGTGCGCAATATTGTGTGGTCTTTGGTACAGGTGGGCCTTGGCAAACGCAGTAAGGAGGACTTCGCAGCGGAGCTGCGAGCTCAGCGCTGCGAGTTTTTAAACGAGCCGGCGCCGGCGGAGGGGCTGTATTTGGCAGAGGTTTGCTATAAGCCCTATCCGGAAAGGTAAAGCATAAGCTGGCTCTGGCAGACTGTTAGCACTTCTTAGGGAAAGGCTGGCGGCAAGCTGGATTACTGTAACTTTTTTACAATTTTTTGAGAAAAATGCTTGACTTAAAACTTGCTTTTCAGTATAATATATCTACGTGATTTTCCGCTTGATTTCACTAGCCCCGAAATACGGTGAGAAAATTCACAACGAACTGTATATTTGGAAACTATCTAGGAGGGACATAAGCGATGAAATCTTTTATGGCTAATCCGTCCAACATCGAACGTAAATGGTTCGTTGTTGACGCAGCTGATAAAACTCTGGGCCGTCTGGCTGCAGAAGTAGCAAAAGTCCTGCGCGGTAAGCATAAACCTACCTTTACCCCGCATATGGACACTGGTGATCACGTAATCATTATCAATGCCGACAAGGTTGTTCTGACCGGCAAAAAACTGACTAAGAAAGTTTATTTCCATCATTCTGGTTACCTCGGCGGCGACAGCTATGTAAAGGCTGGCGACATGCTGAAGAATAACCCTGTAAAAATGGTTGAGCTGGCAGTTAAGGGCATGATTCCCCATAACCGTCTGGGCGCAGACATTTACAGCAAGCTTCATGTATATGCTGGCAGCGAACATCCGCATGCAGCTCAAAAACCTGAAGTTTTGGAAATCAACGTTAGATAACATCCGGGAGGGAACAATAAATGGCAGTAGTTACTTATAACGCAACCGGTCGTCGTAAATCTTCCGTTGCCCGCGTTCGCCTGGTTCCGGGTGAAGGCAACATCGTAATCAACGATCGTGAATTAAATCAATACTTCGGTCTGAAGACTTTGGAGCTGATTGTTAACCAACCGCTCGAAGTTACCGAAACTAAAGGCAAATATGACGTACTCGTTAACGTAAACGGCGGCGGCATTTCCGGCCAAGCTGGTGCTATCCGTCACGGCATTGCTCGCGCTCTGCTGAAGGTTGACGCTGAATTCCGTCCTGTTCTGAAAAAAGCAGGCTTCCTGACTCGCGATCCTCGCGAAAAAGAACGTCGTAAATACGGCTTGAAGAAAGCTCGTAAGGCTAGCCAGTTCTCCAAACGTTAATTTTTGGACCTGTCCAGCACTCAATCACAAATATCGCGCAATATACTCCGCATCGCAAGGTGCGGAGTTTTTGTATTCTTTTGGCTATATGAGTATAGGGTGCAGAAAGTAGGGGAATAGCGTTTAACACATTCTTTTATAGAAAACTCCCCTTGCGGGGAGTTGAAATGCACTGTTATAATAGCATCAAGTATTTTTTTTGTTCTTCAAGGCTTATACTTAATGCATCCATGGCCTGTTTAGCTGACCAGTGGCAGTTCTTCATGAGAGAGCGAATGTTTTTGAGAGTGTTTTCTTGAGCACCTTCTTTTTTAGCCTGTGCAGCATTGGGTTTAAATGCATCATACATAGTATTAGGACCTCCTTCTTCTTCGCTAGGTAATAATTGCAAATCTTCATTACCAGTCAAAAAGCTCATAAGCTTAAATGTTTCTTCTGGATGGGTAAGGCGAGTTTTACTTGGAATATAATTATTTGTCTCATTGATTTGAGAGAAGTAATCAGCAATATGCCAGAAATCACTTTTGAAAACAGATACTTCCTTCGTACTCATATGGGAAATATCGAATAGGTTAATCTTATAATCATTAGTAAATGGCGTGAGTTCTTGTGGAACCTCAAATAGGTCAAATAACCTTCTTGGTTTTTTCCACTTGGTTTTGCCAAAATAAAGAACTAAAGTAATGACTGGGTAGTAGTTTGAAACCTTGTCGTTCGCCTGAATTTTGTACTGAGCACCATCATAAGCAATAACTCTTAAAGGCATAGTGTTGTCTTTAGATATTTGGTTTTCAATACCAAGACAAGCGATATTGAAAATGCCCTTTTTCCAAAGCTTGGTAATATCACGTTGAATATAGCGATACTTTTTCTTGTCGTCATAAGCTGTCAGGCTTGTAAAATCCTGTAGCTCATCAGCTTTGATGACCTCTCTACCATTAAAGCACAGGCCATTGACAATGTCAGCAAAAACGTCTGGCTTGGCTTCGAGAATCTTTTGAGAAATGTCCTTTTCTGCCATAAATTTACCTCCTTGTGCAGCAAAAGAAAGATTCTCCCGTTAAGTTCATCTTAGCACAAGCTAAGGTGATAGTCAACGAGAATGTAATGATAAAAGTGTTTATCCTTCCTTCTTAAAATCAACCCAATAAACAAAAATAGTAGTGCCCAAAGACACTACTACTACAAAAATTCGCTATGGAACGATTATAAGCTCCATGTTATTAAGTTGTTGTGTTTATATTAACATATAGTTATAGAAATTGCAAGAGGGAAAAGTAGAAATAGAGAAGAAAATTCAGAAAAATATTAAATTGTTAGTTTTAAACACGAGAAAGTGAAAAAAGTGTGAAATATATATGATATTGAAGGAACGAATTTACTATCACCAAGGTAAGAAGAAGCGACTTTGGTTAATAAGGCTCGGCGATGTAAAAAATACGTGTAGAAAGCCGTACATAATAAAATGTAAGAAATAGGAGGAATATTAAATGGCAAAGTACAATAATGAAGAACTACTGAAGAAATTTGGTTTGGAGATCATGCTTTATAGGTACTCAAAGGGTATTACTCAAAAAGAATTTGCTGATATGCTAGGTGTTACAAGGCAATACTTG